>NZ_JOJZ01000019.1:0-216715 GCF_000814735.1 Fructilactobacillus fructivorans | reverse complement strand
TATTCCGGCATAGCTCAGTTGGTAGAGCACCTGACTGTTAATCAGGTTGTCGACGGTTCGAGCCCGCCTGCCGGAGCTATGTCCGAGTGCTAACAACAATTGCCGTTAGCACTTTTAATTTATCGTCATTTTGCCGGCTTAGCTCAGCTGGTAGAGCATCGGTATCGTAAACCGAGGGTCACAGGTTCAAATCCTGCAGCCGGCATAAATCTTGTTTTATTCATTCTTAATGACGTTTGAATTCCGACATAGAAATAACGAGTGAATAAAAATAATAATGGATTAAATGATCCATATACATAATGAAGGCATCAGAGATTAAATAATCTCTGATGCCTTTTTAATTAGCCTTAATTTTTAGAATAACTTGAATTGTATGTTACTTTTTATAACATACCATATTGACGCTTATACCAATAACGAATAGAATGGTCTCATATCAGGGAGATATGCATATGAGTGAGAAAGTATTAAGGAAATCCTTGGCGGTTCTCCCAATGGGAACCGTGATGAAGCTTACTTCCTTATCATCCAGACAAATAAGATATTACGATGATCAGGGCCTTGTTCATTCTAAACGAACCTCAGGGAACCGACGCTTATATTCATTAGAAAACGTCGATCAAATTCTTGAAATTCACAACTATTTAGTTGAGGGAATGACAATTGCTCAGGTTAAGCGAGTTTTTGAAAAACAACGTCGTCGAAAAGCTTTACATGATAGTAATCAATCACTTAGTGATGAAGATGTGCGTGAGTATTTAAAGGACGATATTTTAAAGGCTGGACGCTTGTATGATGATTCTGATTTAAAGCAACAAGGCAAGTATTTAAAATAAGGGAGATTACTTATGGTACATGATTATACAAAAGACGACATTCGCCAGATGGTAAAAGATGAAGATGTACGATTTATCAGATTAATGTTCACTGATTTAATGGGTAGCATCAAAAATGTTGAAGTTCCCGTTAACCAATTGGACAAAGTTTTAGATGGGAAGATTATGTTTGATGGTTCTTCAATTGACGGATTCGTCCGCATTGAGGAAAGTGATATGTATCTTATCCCAGATCTCTCAACGTGGATGGTATTTCCATGGGGTGATGAACACGGAAAAGTTGCTCGATTAACATGTAGTGTTCACACTTCCGATGGTAAGGTGTTTGTCGGTGACCCAAGAAACAACTTGATTCGTGTTCTTGGTGAAATGAAAGAAATGGGCTTTTCCAACTTTAACATTGGTCCAGAACCTGAATTCTTCCTATTCAAGATGGATGATAAGGGTAACCCTACCACTGAATTAAATGATCATGGAAGTTACTTTGACCTTGCACCAATGGATTTGGCAGCCAATATTCGTCGTGATATGGTCTTAGAACTCGAAAACATGGGCTTTCGGGTTGAAGCTTCTCATCATGAAGTTGCATCTGGCCAACATGAAATTGACTTCCAGTATGATAATGCGGTTGTAACTGCTGACCACATCCAAACCTTTAAGTTAGTTGTAAAAACCGTTGCTAGAAAATACGGTTTATATGCAACCTTTATGCCAAAACCTTTGAATGGTATTAACGGATCAGGAATGCACATTAACATGTCATTATTTGATAAAGATGGCGACAACGTCTTTTACGATAAAGATGGTGATCTTCAGTTATCACAAACGGCATATTACTTCTTAGGTGGACTTTTAAAGCACGCTAAGGCATTAACAGCTGTATGTAATCCAATCGTTAACTCATACAAGCGTCTAGTTCCTGGATTTGAAGCTCCTGTCTACGTGGCATGGTCTGCATCCAACCGTTCACCATTAGTTCGAGTTCCAGCCAGCCGTGGCTTAAGTACTAGACTTGAACTTAGAAGTGTCGATCCTTCAGCTAACCCATACTTAGCAATTGCTTCAATTCTTGAAGCTGGATTAGATGGAATCAAGAATAAGATTGAACCAGGTGAACCAATTGACCGTAACATTTACCACATGGATGGTCAGGAACGTAAGTTAGACCACATTGAAAACTTACCTTCTACTCTTCATAACGCACTAAAAGCCTATGAAGCCGATCCACTCATGAAGAAGGCCATGGGTCCTCACATGTATCAAAACTACTTGGACGCTAAAAACATGGAATGGAATGCTTACAGACAAAATGTTTCCCAATGGGAACGAGACAGATACTTGGATATGTTATAAAAAAACATCAACAAAAAGTTGATGTTTAAAGGGAAATTTATTTTTTAAGCAGTTTAATAATTTCTGCAAGATATTGATCAGTAAGGCTCGGTTCTTGAGCCTTCTTTTCTTGTTTTTTGTTAGATAATTTATTAATGAATTTAATTAATAAAAACACTATAAAAGCAATCAATAAGAAATTAATTACCGAATTTAGAAACAACCCATACTTTATCTTCGCCTTACCAACGGTAATTGCCAGAGATGAAAGATCGATTTTTCCTAAGAATAGGCCAATAAACGGATTAAAAATATTATTAACCAATGACGTTACGATGGAAGTAAAGGCAGACCCAACGATAATTCCAACGGCCATGTCGATAACATTTCCACGTGATATAAATTCTTTAAATTCCTTAAACAACATATCCACTTCCTTTTCCTTGATAATCACTATTCTAACAAATTTTTTGTCGAAATATGATTGTAAATGAAAATCAAGAATGGTATTATTTCTGATAATTGTTAAAAGATTGACAGGAGGAGATTTTATGGACGGACAAGGCGAGAAAAGTCTCGACCATGCGTTCTTTGGACAGCCAAAGGGGCTGCAAACACTGTTCTTCACTGAAATGTGGGAACGATTTAGTTACTATGGGATGCGTGCAATTCTTCTGTACTACATGTATTTCTCAGTTGCAAAGGGTGGATTAGGATTCTCTCCAACCACCGCAGCTTCAGTTATGGCGATTTACGGTTCACTGGTATTTCTAACCTCAGTTTTAGGTGGTTATCTAAGTGACCGTGTCTGGGGTAGTCGAAAGACCGTTCTATACGGTGGAATTTTAATCATGTTTGGTCACGTGGTCTTGTCGTTACCATTTGGCGCCGGAGCATTATTTATTTCGATCGTATTGATCACCGTTGGTACTGGGCTTTTAAAACCAAATGTTTCTGAAATGGTTGGTGCTCTGTATGGTGAAAATGATCCAAGGCGAGATACCGGATTTACGATTTTTGTTTTTGGAATTAACTTAGGATCATTTATAGCTCCAATCCTAGTCGGAACCGTTGGAATGGACTTTAACTTCCACGCTGGGTTCTCACTTGCTGCGATTGGAATGTTCTTTGCTTTAATTTATTACTACTTCAGTGGTAAAAAGACTTTGAGTATCGATGGCTTATATCCAAGTGATCCCTTAGAACCAGACGATTTAAATCGGTTAGTTCTTGAAATCATTGGTGGCTTAGCTGTTTTTGCTGCTATTATCGCAGGAATGTGGTACTTCAAGGTTTTGAGCATTGATAATTTTGTTTTGTTATTAAGTATCATCGCAATCTTAACTCCCATTATTTACTTTGTTGTTATTTTGCGGAGTAAGAAGGTTACGAAGACCGAGCATTCACGGGTCTTAGCTTACATCCCATTATTTATCGCTGCGGCGGTATTCTGGGCAATTGAAGAACAAGGATCAGTTGTTTTAGCTTTATTTGCTGAAAATCAGACTAATAATAACTTAGGATTTCTTCATATTAATGCAACGTGGTATCAGTCATTAAACCCATTATTTATTATGATTTATACACCACTCTTTGCATTCTTGTGGACCTATCTTGCAAAGAGAAAAGATGAACCAAGTTCACCAGCTAAGTTTACTTGGGGAATGTTTTTCGCCGGACTTTCATACTTATTCATGATCATTCCAATCTTCTTGTTTGGATCATCTGCTAAGGTTAGTCCACTCTGGTTAATTGGTAGTTGGGCCATTGTTGAAATTGCTGAAATGTTGATTTCTCCAATTGGTTTATCAGTTACCACTAAACTTGCCCCTAAGGCATTTGAGTCACAGATGATGAGTATGTGGTTCTTAGCTGATGCTGCCGGGCAGGCCGTTAACTCACAAATTGTTAAGTTCTATACTCCTGGACATGAAATTGCATACTTCGGAATTGTTGGACTGGTTGCCATTGCATTTGGGGTTGTCTTACTATTGATGATCAAACCAGTTAAGAAGTTAATGGATGGAGTTAATTAAAATCACGATAATGAAAGGCGCTGTAAAGTTAGCGTCTTTTATTTTTTGCAAAAAAGTGTTGACGAAACCATCATTTCCGTGTAATATAATAAACGTTGATTCGTTGCTACGAATTACTCATTTATTATGGAGGGGTAGCGAAGTCTGGCTAAACGCGGCGGACTGTAAATCCGCTCCTTCGGGTTCGGTGGTTCGAATCCACTCCCCTCCATTAATTCTTGGGCTATAGCCAAGTGGTAAGGCAACAGGTTTTGATCCTGTGATGCGCTGGTTCGAACCCAGCTAGCCCAATACTAATTATTGGTGTAAAATCGACTAACAGATGTTAGTCGATTTTTTTATACCAAGGTAGGAGTAATTATGACAGTACCTGTTTATATTAAGATTCACGATGATATCAAGAACAAGATTGAGAATGGGAGCTGGAAAGTAGGGACCAGAATTCCTTCTGAAAGGAAATTGTCCGAACAGTATGGGGTTAGTCGGATGACATTTAGACAGGCTGTGCAAGCGCTTGTTGAAGATGGTATTTTAAAACGTGTGGCCGGATCAGGGACGTATGTTACCAATCAAAAGGTACAAGAGAAGATGTCAGGAGTCACGAGTTTTACTAACATCATGCTGGCACAAGGCAAACAACCCTCCACTAAGACACTATCGTATAAGATTGTGGAACCAACATTTAAGGAAGCTTCCGTCCTGGGACTTAGTCAGGATGATCGAGTGCTGCGCATGAATCGGATTCGATATGGTGATGAAGTACCAATCTGTTACGAGGTAGCGGCGGTGAATGCTTCCATGGTTGAAGGATTAAGTGAAGAAGATGTCTCAAGTTCTCTGTATCGTTCTTTAGAGGATAAGAAAGGTCTTCGTCCAAGAAGTGCGAAACAGTTTATTTCGGCCATTTTAGCCACTGATCGGATTGCCGATTTACTTGACATTGATGCAAAGGCCCCAATCCTAAAATTAAAGCAGATTTCCTATCTTCAAAACCAACAACCATTTGAATTTGTTCAAACTCAGTATGCGGCCGAACGCTTTGAATTTTATTTAAATAAATAAAAAACGGACCCACAAGTGGATCCGCTCTGGATGAGATTACCTCTCATCCTTTTTTTGTTTTCTGACTAATTTTAGGAATTCTGGAATTGCTAGCATCCGTTTGAAGCGGGTGGGCTGCTTGATTAGGCGATACAACCACTCAATGTGATGATCAATCCAAAATTGTGGTGCTCTTTGGGTGTGACCAGCAAGTACGTCAAAACTACCACCAACGCCAATCCATAAGCCGTTGTTTTTGTTTCTATACTTCTCAATGAACTCCTCTTGGAAGGGAAATCCAGTGGCCACAAAGATCATGTCAATATCATGATTTTCGATGGTACTAACGATGGGAGTCTCATTTTTGAAATAACCATCCTGCATCCCAACAATGTTTAAATTGGGGTAGTTAACCGTTAGAATCTTGCGGAGGTCAAACACCACCTCTGGTTTAGCACCCAGAAAGTATGCTGATTTGTTGTTCTGATTGCCCCATTCTAATAAGCGGCAAAAAATATCATAACCGGTAATTCTTTCGGAAATGGGATCATTCAACATTTGGGCTCCCTTAATAATTCCAATTCCATCTGGAACGACATAGGTGGCTGATTTCAGAATTTTTTGGTATTGGGGATGATGATCCGCATACACCACAATTTCTGGATTAGCCGTTACCACAAACGTGTTTTTGTGATCATTAATGCGAGCTTCAAGTGTCCTCATAAAATCATTGAAAGTCGTGTTAACAAAGGGAATTGAAACGATGTTGGTGGTCTTAAATTTAGGGGTCATTTGATATCCTTCCTTAGGTTGAATTTGTGATACAATGTGACTTAAGTAACAGTGTCTTAGCTTCTAGCTAAAGGAGATTTAAAAATGTCAACATTAAGAGATCCTGATAATTTAACTTTACACACTGATGATTATGAAATCAATATGATGGCAACTTACTTTGAGAAACACATGCAAAATCGCCATGCGGTTTTTGAAGTATTTTTCAGAGACATGCCATTTGGAAATGGTTACGCCGTGTTTGCTGGATTAAAGCATATCATTGAGTACATTAACCACATTCACTTTACCGAAGACGATATTAATTATCTAAAATCAGTTGGAGATTATTCCGATGAATTTTTGGATTACTTACGGAACTTTAAATTTACCGGAACCGTTCGTTCTGCTGTTGAAGGTGACCTGGTTTATAACAATGAACCAATCGTCCAAGTTGAGGGAACGATTGCGGAATGTCAGTTAGTTGAGACTGCCATTTTAAACATGGTGAACTACCAGACACTAATTGCAACTAAGGCTGCCCGAATTCGTATGATAGCGGGTGATGATCCGCTAATGGAATTCGGTAGTCGAAGAGCTCAAGAAGTTTCTGCTGCACTGTGGGGAACGCGAGCTGCTTACATTGGTGGTTTTAATGCCACTTCTAACGTGTTAGCTGGTAAAGAATTCGGCATTCCGGTTAGTGGAACAATGGCGCACTCGTTGATCGAATCGTTTGGAAATGACTACGATGCCTTCATGGCATACGCTCAGACGCATAAGAACTGCACCTTTTTGTTAGATACCTTTGATACGATCAAAAGTGGAGTTCCTAATGCCATTAAGGTTGCTAAAAAGATGGGTAATAAAATTAACTTTGAGGGAGTTCGAATTGACTCCGGTGATATGGCTTATCTATCCAAACGAGTTAGAGAAATGCTGGATGACGCTGGTTTTAAAGACGTTAAAATCGTTGCTTCCAATGATTTAGATGAGTATACCATTAGCAGTTTGAAGATGCAGAATGCTAAAATTGATTCATGGGGAGTTGGAACCAAGTTAATTACGGCCTTTGATCAACCCGCACTGGGCGCAGTTTACAAACTGGTTTCAGTTGAGGATGAACAGGGTCACATGGTTGATACCATTAAGCTTTCTAACAATGCTGAAAAGGTTTCAACTCCTGGAAAGAAGCAGGTTTGGAGAATTACTGAAAAAGATGATGGGAAGTCCGAGGGTGATTACATCACCCTTGCCGGGGAAGATCCACAAGAACAGTCGTCATTGTTCATGTTTCATCCCCACTTCACTTACATCAATAAGACCATTAAGAACTTTAATGCTAAGCCACTCCTTAAGGATATTTTTAAAGATGGAAAACAGGTTTATTCTTTGCCATCATTAGAAGAGACCAAGCAACATGCTAAGGACTCACTTGGAGCTTTGTGGCCTGAATACAAGCGTCAGCTTAATCCACAAGATTATCCGGTTGACCTTTCTAAGAAAGCTTGGGATCACAAGATGAATTTGATTAATCAGATTCATAATGGGGTTGAACAAAAATTAGAGTAGGTGAGTACGATGGATGAAAAGCAAAAACAACTTCAAAAACAAATTATTGATGACTTAAAGGTGCAGCCAAAGATTGATCCAGAAACTGAAATTCGTCGTAGCGTTGATTTTATCAAGAATTACGTTCAAAAGAATTCCTTTATTAAATCGGTTGTACTAGGAATTTCTGGTGGGCAAGATTCGACTTTAACCGGAAAATTAGCTGCCATGGCCATAAACGAGTTAAGAGAGGAAACGGGAGATACGGAGTACCAATTCATCGCCGTTCGACTTCCTTATGGCGAACAGTCTGATGAATCCGATGCAATGGAAGCCATTGATTTCATGGATGCTGATCGTGTGGAACGTGTCAACATCAAGGCATCGGTTGACTCGATGGTTAAAGCGGTGGAAGCCAATGGAGATTCTATTTCGGACTTTAATAAGGGTAACATTAAGGCTCGGACTAGAATGATTGCTCAGTTTACGATTGCCGGTGCTAATCAAGGAATTGTCCTTGGAACTGATCATGCTGCCGAGGCGGTGACTGGATTTTATACCAAATTTGGGGATGGAGCTTCAGATATTGTTCCTATTTGGCGTTTAGACAAGCGTCAAGGACGCGCATTGTTGGAATATCTTGGTGCTCCTAAACATCTTTACGAGAAGACCCCAACGGCTGATCTCGAGGACGATCGTCCGTCACTTCCAGATGAGAAGGCACTAGGGGTCAGTTATAAAAATATTGATGACTTCTTGGAGGGAAAAGATATTAGTTCAGACGCAGCTCAAGTCATTGAAAACTGGTATTTGAAAACCCAACATAAGCGTCACCTTCCAATTAATGTTTATGACACATTTTGGAAATAAGTAAATGTAAGTGTACTAAACTCCGTTAATTATTTAATGGAGTTTTTCTTTGAAGGAAGATGATTAAGAGATGGATAAAACGTTAGTTGACAAAACCGCCGGGGCCTTACCCCACATTTCAAAACGACAGATTGAAGTCACCCTAGAACTGCTAGATGATGGAAATACCGTTCCCTTTATCGCCCGTTATCGAAAAGAACGAACCGGAAACTTAGATGAAGTTCAGATTAGGGAACTCGAGGATACCTACAAACGATTAGAGAAACTCAGTCATCGAAAAACCGAAGTCATTAAAAAGATTGATGAAGAAGGACAATTAACCTCACAGCTAAAGAATGAAATTTTAAACGCAGAAAGCATGCAAATAGTTGAAGATCTCTACCTTCCATACAAACAGAAGCGCAAGACCAAAGCTACGGTTGCTAAAGAACGTGGTTTAGAGCCACTTGCAGCTGCCATTTTACAGTTTCGTAATCAACCCTTAGTCCAGTTGGCGCAAAAGTTTGTAAATAATGAGCAGAACGTTGATTCAACTGATGATGCTTTAGACGGAGCCCATGAAATCATTGCTGATGCAATTGGTAATAACGCTAAGCTTAGAGAGTGGATTCGAAATTATACCCTCAAGAATGCCATTTTAGTGACCAAGGTTAAAACCAAAGGAAAGGAAAATGATGATGGTGGCGTTTATAGTGACTACTATGACTTTAGTGAACGAGCAAAAGCAGTTCCTAGTTATCGAATCCTGGCCATTAACCGTGGTGAAAAAGCTAAGGTTTTAAACGTGAAACTGGATGTTGATGTGAATGCCATCATGCATTACATCGATTTCCATGTGGTTGGTAATCATAAGGGACCAGCTGTGGCGTTCGTAAAAGAAGCTGGAAAAGATGCTTACAAGCGGTTTATTGGTCCTGCCATTGAACGTGAAATTCGTTCTAATATGACTGAGACGGCCGAAAAACATGCCATTGAAGTGTTTGGTGGAAATCTGTATCACTTGTTGATGCAGGCGCCTATCAAGGGGAAAGTAGTACTAGGATTTGATCCAGCTTATCGAACGGGATGTAAACTTGCTGTGATTGACGCTAGTGGCAAATTTTTAACCAAGAAAATTATTAAAGCAACCAAACCAGCCACTGCTTCCGAGCAAGCCCATGCAAAGCAACAACTCATTGATTTAATTAAACAGTATCACGTTGAAATGATTGCGATTGGAAACGGAACGGCTTCCCGTGAGTCAGAACAGTTTGTGGCGGATGCCATTAAGAAGATTAATTATCCGGTTCATTACGTAATTGTTAATGAAGCAGGAGCGTCTGTTTACTCCGCTAGTAACAATGCCAGAAAAGAGTTTCCAGATTTACATGTTGAGGAACGGTCTGCAATTAGCATCGGACGTCGTTTACAGGATCCGCTTGCGGAACTAATCAAGATTGATCCTAAGGCGGTTGGGGTTGGTCAGTATCAACACGATGTTTCTGAAAGTAATCTCGATGACCAGTTGGACCGAGTGATTGAGACGGCGGTTAATCAAGTTGGGGTGAACTTGAATACCGCGAGCCCGGACCTTTTAGAACATGTTTCGGGTCTTTCAAAGTCCATTGCCCAAAACATTGTGACGTATCGGGATGAAAACGGTATGTTTTCGAATCGTAATCAGCTTAAAAAGGTTAAGCGGCTTGGACCAAAAGCTTTTGAGCAGTCGGTTGGCTTTTTGCGCATTATCAACGGTAAGAATTCACTGGATAACACTGATATTCATCCAGAAAGTTATCCAGAAGCTAAGCAAATTTTAAATGAATTGGGATTAACCCTTGATAACTTTAGTTCTGAAGATGGCAAGAAACGACTCGAAAAAGCTGATCCAGTACAGTTGTCCCGATCATTATCAATTGATCAACAACTCGTGACCGATATCCTGACTAGTCTTAAGAATCCAGGACGAGACCAACGGGATAACATGCCTAAGCCCCTCTTGAAATCAGACATCATGAAGATTGATAATTTAAAACCCGGAATGAAATTACAAGGAACGGTGCGAAATGTAACCGATTTTGGAGCATTTGTTGACATTGGAGTAAAGCAGGACGGTCTGGTTCATATTTCTAAAATGAGTCACAAGTTTATCTCGGATCCGGCAAAGGTCGTTTCCGTTGGTGATATTGTTGATGTTTGGGTCTTAGACGTTGATCTTGATCGAAAACGTATCCAACTTTCAATGGTGGGACCAGAATAGGAGCGAAGCCAGTTGCAAGATGATGAATTACAGAAGTTAGTTGAACGAATTTCGTTAGAGTCGTTTGGAAAACCGTTTAAGCATCGGGCTTATTTTAATGGTCGCCTGAAAACAACGGGTGGTCGTTATCACTTAAAAGACCATAATATTGATATTAATCGAAAAATGGCAGATGTGATTTCAGAGGATGAACTGATTGGAATCATTAAGCATGAGCTGGTTCATTATCATTTACACCTAGCTGGTTACTCAGCTAATCATCGTTCTAAAGAATTTAAGCAGTTACTTAAAGCTGTTGGTGGAAGTAGATATGCCCCTAATTTAAAAGCAAAATCGACAATTTATTATTTTTACCAGTGTACGAATTGTGGTCAGATCTATCGACGTAAGCGACGGGTAAATATTTCCCGCTTTGTATGTAGTAAGTGTCGTGGTAAGCTAAAACTAGTTAAAAAGGAGTGAAATATCATGGAAAAAATTATTGTTAGAGTTCCTGCAACCTCAGGAAACGTTGGAAACGGATATAGTTCAATCGGACTTGCTCTTCACATGTATTACACGGTTATTGTTGAAGAAGAGACGGAAAAATGGCGGGTTAACCACGCTTTTGGTGACTCAGTCCCTCACGACGACAAGAACCTAGTGGTTCAAACTATTTTGAAGGTCAATCCTAAGATTATGCCCCACCAACTAACGGTAATGTCAGATGTTCCGCTTGAAAAAGGACTGGGTTCGAGCACTACGGCAATTGCAGCGGGAATTAAGATTGCCAACAAACTCGAAAACATGAACTTATCTGTTAATGATCAGATTAACATTGGTAGTCGGATGGAGGGTCATCCAGATAACATTGCTTCGGCAATTTTAGGTGACATTACCATCTCTCATTATGAAGATGGTAAAACCGACGTGGTAAAAGCTCATATGCCTGACGAAATGCAAGCCTTGGTCTTTATCAGAAACGAGAAAATTACTCAAAAGAAGGGGATGGAACGTTTCCCCAAGGAAATTAAATTTGCCCAAGAGGTTCAAACTAGTAGTGCTTCGAATGTGTTTGTCGCGGCTTTAATGCAGAAAGATTGGGATAAGGCTGCTCATATGGTTGAAGCTGATAGTCTGATTCGAACCGGTCAGGGAAATGACTTTAAAGACTTTAAGGTTATTCAACAAACCGCTCATGAATTAGGAATCTATGGAACCTACATTAGTGGAGTGGGTTCCTCAATCATTACGTTAGGTGACTATGATCACTTAACGACCTTACAAAGCAAGATTGAAAGTAATGATCAGTTGGACGGAAAATGTCGGTTAATTGATCTTGATCGTGATGGTGCTACCATTCGTGGTGAAGATTAATTCAAAAATTCATTGCGCTTCGTCGTTAAATTTGCTATGATGTTTATTGTAGCAATGCGGCCATGGCGGAATTGGCAGACGCGCAAGATTAAGGATCTTGTCGGGATTTATCCCGGTGGAAGTTCGAGTCTTCTTGGCCGCATAATTGAATAATGATTCAAATAACACCTAATCTTTCTTAAGATTAGGTGTTATTTTTTGGCTTTTAGGTTCCTTTGATTGACTTTCAGCGCGCTAGGATTAACTTAAAGAAGTGGGTATATTAATTAATTATCAAGGGATGGTGTGATTATGACAGATAAATTAACAACTGAAGCTGGCCAACCATGGGCCAACAATGAACATTCACAAACTGCTGGGGTTCGTGGCCCAGTTTTAATGCAAGACTATCAACTACTGGAAAAGTTAGCTCACTTTAATCGTGAGCGAATTCCAGAACGAGTTGTCCACGCTAAGGGTGCTGGTGCCAAGGGTGTTTTTAAACTAACTCATGATATGAGCAAGTACACTAAGGCCGACATCTTTAACGGAAAGGGGAAAGAAACCCCAATGACAATCAGAATTTCTCAGGTTGCAGGAGAAGCTGGTTATCCTGATACAGTGCGGGATGTTCGTGGATTTGCGTTAAAGTTTTACACCAAAGAGGGTAATTATGACATCGTCGGAAACAATACTCCGGTATTCTTTGTAAATGATCCCCTTAAGTTTCCTGATTTTATTCATTCTCAGAAACGTGATCCTAAGACTCACTTGCGTTCTCAAGAAATGCAGTGGGACTTCTGGTCTCATTCACCGGAATCAGTTCATCAGGTAACCTATTTGATGGGTGATCGTGGTAATCCGGCTAGTTACCGAACCATGAATGGTTATGGTAGTCACACCTATAAGTGGGTTAATAAAGAAGGAACTCCATTTTGGGTTAAGTATCACTTTATTAGTCAACAAGGTGTTAAAAACATGACGAATGAGCAAGCTTCCGAAGCAGCTACTAAGGATACGGATTACCTTATTCATGACCTGTACGATGCGATTGAACAAAAGAACTATCCAACATGGAAGGTTTACGTCCAAATTCTTCCATATAAAGCTGGAATTGACTATAATCCTGACATTTTTGATGTCACTAAAGTTGTTTCTCATAAAGATTACCCACTGCAAGAAGTTGGTGAATTTACCCTTAATCAAAACCCAACTAACTATTTTGACGACGTTGAGGAATTGGCTTTCTCACCAGCTAACCTAGTTCCTGGAATCGAAGCTAGTCCAGATAAACTGTTACAAGGACGTTTGTTTGCCTACAAGGATGCCGAGCGATACCGTTTAGGAGCTAATTATGAACAGCTTAAGGTCAACCGTCCTGTTGATGGTGTTCATAACTATGAACGAGATGGCTTAATGGCACAAGGACAAGACGGATCGGTTAACTATGAGCCAAATGGTAAGGGCGGCCCAGTTGAGGATCTCAGTGCTTCGATCAGTCCTGATAAGGTCGAGGGTGAAACTGGTGCTTTTAAACCTTACGATACCGATTATTACAGTGAGGCTGGAAAGCTTTACCATGTTATGAAGCCTGAAGAACGAGATCGTTTGATTCAGACCATCAAGGGCGCTTTAGGTTCCGTTAATAACCATGAGATTAAGGTTCTGGAGACTAGACAGTTTTATAAGGCTGATCCTGAATATGGAACTCGGGTTGCCAAAGCATTAGGCCTTGATTTAAATGAAATTAGATAAAAAATTAAATTAAAATAAAAAAGCACTTCACGTTATGTGAAGTGCTTTTTTTAGTATGCTGGCGCGGTTGAAGCGGAACCAGGGTTATCACTTGAATCTTGATTATTAGCTTGACTCCCGCCATTTCCGTTACTAGGGGAGTTAGTTTGTTGTTGCTTGGAAGTTAATCCCTTAGCAGGATCGAGATTCAAAGTTGTTCGAATATGATTAGAAACGTTCATTAGCTCATCGGGTTGAGCTACTTGGTAACTAATCCCATTAATCATGGCTTCATTTCCCTGTAGTGTTTCCGACTTAATGTGATGAGTAGCTGGACCATACTTGGATCTGATCGCAATCATGTCATCAAATGACAAATCAGTCTTGAGATTGCCGTTTAGTGATTCAAGAATTTGTTGGTACCTAGGGATGGAAGAAATTCCCATTCCTTTCATCACAAGCTTCTCCAGAATTTGACGTTGCCGTTGTTGCCGTCCATAATCACCCTTTGGATCGTCATCACGCATTCTGGAATAGTCAAGGGCTTGGTCTCCATCTAGGTGAGTCATTTTGCCCTTAACTACGTTTGCATTGCCATATTTGAATGTGAGTGGTGGTTTAACGTCAACTCCACCGACTGAATTCACCATCTGTTTTAATCCGCCCATGTTGACAATAGCAAAATAATCAATGGGAACGTTAAGAAGATCCTGGACGGTAGAAATGGCAGTTTTAGGACCGCCAATGGTATAGGCTGCGTTAATTTTTTCGTATGGTTGGGAATCGCCGTTAACAACCACTTTAGTATCACGAGGGATGCTGGTTAAGTAAGTAGTTTCTTTTTGTGGATTAACGGTGGCAACGATAATTGTGTCAGTACGACCAACGTCATGTCTCCCCAGTGCCCCTGTATCGGTTCCCATCAATAGGATGGAAAAGGGCTTTCTTTTTTTGAGGATCCCAGATACGTTTCGTGATTTTCCAATGCCATCATCTTGAAACGTTCCGCCAAACGAATGACGTGCTTGCGTATAAGCTCGAAATCCGAACGCTAGTCCAATGAGGACAATTAGTAAGACGACGGCCATAAAGGTCCATGCGATTGGATGGTGTGGTTCTTCATCATAATCAACGGCGGGTTCAGATTGTGGTTCCGCAAAGTGTGGATTACCGGACCGACGATTACGTGATTGATAATTGTCATTATTGTTATCGTTATTTGACATGTGCAGCCCCCACTTATTATTAATACTGGTTCAAATTATATAGCAGTCTTGAAGACAAACGCTAGTTATTTCTTAACTTTTTAGTATATTTTAATATAACCATATTGTCCCATTATAGTAGTTTTTAATGGCACAAAATCATATGGTACAATAAGTTAAGTTAAATTTATAGGAATAGGATGGTCTAATGGGGATCTTTTTTAAAAGTATTTCAGGAATACTAATCGTGTTAATCATGATTATACTTGGTTTTGTTTTGGCAAAACGGCATTGGTTCAACGATGATTCCACGAACTTAATTGTAAAATTGGTGATTGACGTTGCTTTACCGTGTTACATGATTTACACCATTGGTCATGATTTTACGGCTAATACTCTACTTTCGACCCTGCCAGATTTGCGGTTCCCCGTGGTAAGTATGTTGATCATGTTCGGCATTTCTGTGGCAATTGCACGAGTTATTCGCATTAAAAAGTATCATCGGGGCTTGTTTGAATCGATGTTTTTAAATTCTAATACGGTCTTTGTTGGTTTGCCGGTTAATATGGCGTTGTTTGGAGCACAAAGCCTCCCATACATTCTGGTGTACTACATGGCCAACACGACGTTTTTCTGGACCATTGGAGTTTACCTAATTCAAATGGACGGGGATGCCAATTCCAAGTTTGATTGGAAAAAGACGATCGGGAAGATCCTTTCACCGCCACTTCTAGGATTCATTATTGGGGTCATTTTGGTCCTTCTTAGGATCAAACTACCTAGTTTCTTAATGAGTGATTTTCAGTACGTCGGGAACTTGACGATTCCACTTTCCATGATGTTCATTGGAATTTCAATGGCAAATGTCAATCTTGCCAAGTTCGATTTGAGTGCTTCCAATTGGGGGATCTTACTAGGAAGGTTTATCATTTCGCCATCCCTCATGGCGCTCTTGGTAATTCCAACCGGAATGCCAATTTTAATGAAACAGGTCTTTATCATGCAAGCGGCCATGCCAGTTATGACAAATGCCCCAATTGTTGCCAGAAAGTATGGTGCGGACGCTGATTATGCTTCATTGATGGTTACTGAGACGACCATCATCAGTTTGATTGTTTTACCCATTTTAATGGTGATCGTACAACAGATCCATTAAGACGAGTCAATTGAAAAATAGACAAGTAAAGAATGGGAGTAGTAGTGTAAAGTGAAAAAATCAGTGATATATGTTTTAATTTCAACGTTAATGTTTAGTTCGATGGAGATTGCCTTAAAGGTTGCTGGCAGTGAGTTTAATCCAATTCAGTTAAATTTACTGCGATTCTTCATTGGTGGGGTAGTATTGTTGCCGTTTGCTTTTTATGAGTTACATAAAAGACGGCGGAAGCTTAATCTAGATGACTGGAAAGCCTTTGCGTTTACCGGATTTGCATGTGTGGTTATCAGCATGACTTTGTATCAGTTAGCCATCGTTTATGATAAACCAGCCATTGTGGCCGTTTTGTTTAGTTGTAATCCAGTATTTGCAGTTATTTTTGCCTATTTCATTTTGCACGAACGAATTGGACGAGCAAATTTAATTTCGCTTATTATTTCCGTTATTGGATTAATTGTGATTGTCAATCCGTTTAATCTGACTAATCCAGTTGGAATTATTTTATCCCTTCTGTCAGCGGTTACCTTTGGTTTCTATAGTATTTTGTCACAATCCTGTTCGGTGAAAAGGAATTTAGATGGGATAACCATTACCTGTTTTACATTTATTGCTGGTTCTTTTGAACTTTTTGTTCTATCATTGATTACCAACATTCCTGCTGTTGCTAGCGGAATGAAAACGGTGGGATGGTTAAGCCAGTTCGCTGCTATTCCCATTTTGAAAGATGTTAACTTACAAAACTTTTGGATTTTGTTTTTTATTGGAGTTTGTGTGACTGGTGGTGGATTTGCCTTCTACTTCTTGGCCATGCAGGAGTCCGGGGTTTCAATTGCGTCCCTAGTATTCTTCATAAAACCTGGTTTGGCACCAATCTTAGCCATGATTTTTGTTGGTGAGAAGATCAATTTGCCAACCGTCGTCGGGATCGTGATCATTTTGATTGGTTCCGTGGTTACCTTTATCGGAGAACGCTACAAGGAGACCGATGCCACCATGTTAAATGACAAGACGATTGAGGAAAGTAAGTAATCTTAGTTTATTGAGGCGATTGGATGAGTAAATTAGTAATTATGAGACACGGCGAAAGTGTCGCAAATCACACTAATACCTTTACTGGATGGAGTGATGTCCCACTAACTAAAAAGGGTGCTGAAGAAGCCATTAAAGCTGGCAAACGGTTAAAAGAAACCGGGATTCAATTCAGTGACGTCCATACTTCCGTTTTAAAACGTGCTATTGTTACCGCGGAGATTGTCCTAGATGTGATTGATCAGGATTTTATTCCTGAACACAAGAGTTGGCGCTTAAACGAGCGGCATTATGGTGCATTAAGGGGCCAAAATAAAGAAGAAGTTAGAAAACGGGTAGGAGATACCCAGTTTATGAAGTGGCGAAGGAGTTTTTATGCGGTCCCACCGAAATTAGACGAAGTCCCGCCGGTGCGAAAGTATCGACGACTGGGAGTGGTTGAACCACCAGCAGAAAGTCTTAAAATGGCTTATGATCGTATGATTCCATATTGGCAGGATGAGATTGCTCCTCGACTTCTTGATGGCAAAAATCAATTGATAGTGGCTCACGGAAGTACTCTACGAGCGTTAATTAAATACTTAGAAAACATTAGTGATAAGGGAATTGATGGAGTCGAAGTTAAAAATGGCCGTCCTATCATCTATACCTTTGATCCCGATTTAGACATTTTGGATAAAACGTATCTGAAGTAAAATAAAAAGGACGAAAACTTTTACTTAAGTTTTCGTCCTTTTTATTGGCTAAGATTGTTAAGACTTTGCGTAATTATTCTTGTAATTTCTCGAACCTAACGGGCTTCGATTGTTTCTGGACCGTCAGCATGTTCCACAATAATGGTATTAACGATGTTTAGGAATAAACCATGTTCCACAATTCCGGTCATACTATCAAGTTTTTCACCTAGTTGAACTGGGGTGGTGATCTCTGGTAGTCCAAGATCAATGATGTAATCACCGGAATCAGTCGTTAGCTTTCCTCCATGACCACTTTGCCGGAACTTTGGATGAAGTCCCATTCGATTAAGACGGCGATAAAGTTGACCACTACCGTATGGAATTACTTCAAGTGGAAGTGGATAGTTGAGCTTTTTGACCATCTTACTTTCATCAACAATCCACATATTACGATCAGAGTTAATGGCAACGATTTTTTCCATCAAGTGCGCTGCACCGCCACCCTTAATTCCTTGGAAGTTCTTATCGATCTGATCAGCCCCATCAATGGTGAGGTCAATGTGATCGACTTTGTCGACATCCTTGGTGGTAATCCCAAGACTTTCAGCATAACGCTTAGTCTTGTTAGAAGTTGGTACTCCAATAATGTCTAAGCCTTCG
This sequence comes from Fructilactobacillus fructivorans, assembly GCF_000814735.1. Lineage (NCBI taxonomy): Bacteria > Bacillati > Bacillota > Bacilli > Lactobacillales > Lactobacillaceae > Fructilactobacillus > Fructilactobacillus fructivorans. The sequence goes on along the minus strand of NZ_JOJZ01000019.1, from coordinate 198,240 downwards.
TTCTTAATGCGTTCGCTTAGAGCATCTACCATGTACTTGATGGTGGTTCCCGATCCAAGACCTAAAACCATTCCATCCTTAACGTGTTTAACAGCTTCTTTTCCAACGTGTTTCTTTAACTCTCGCTGATCTGCTGAATTCATTTGATTGTTCCCCTTCAAATTAAGTCGTTACTTTCAGTAACTTGACCACTAATATTAATTTTCACTGGTCTTCATGATTTTGTCAAGCAATGTCAAATTTTAGAAAAGACTGGTAAAATAATAGTAGGAATTTTTGAGAAATGAAGGGGTAATCGATTATGCTAAGAGGCTTTGAAATTGTTTCAAAATATCAGAACGAAAATTTAACGTTACCAAAACGAGCAACGGAAAAAGCGGCTGGCTATGACTTTGCCAGTGCTTGTGACATGACCATCCCATCAATCTGGAAAACCGGTTTGATGCATGCGTTTGCCATTATCAAGGCACAAAAAAATTTAGATCAGCAAGCTATTATGGCTTCAGAAAAGGCTCTAAAACCGTTCTTGGTTCCAACCGGAATCAAGGCTTACATGCAACCAAACGAAGTATTGATTATCGCAAATCGTTCGAGTAATCCACTTAAACGAAACTTAGTGATTCCTAATGGGATTGGTGTCATTGATGCTGATTACTATAATAATGAAAGTAATGAGGGGGAGATTTTTGTTCAGATTTTAAATTTCGGCATCGTTGATCGCAAGATTAAAAAGGGTGACCGAATTGGACAGGGAATCTTTATGCCTTATTTATTAGCGGACAAAGATGAAGGACCAAAATTAACTCGAAATGGGGGATTTGGTTCTTCTGGCAAATAGTTAGGAAATGATTTAATGGCTAAAACAAAAACACAATACGTTTGTTCCAACTGTGGATACATTTCACCACGTTATATGGGACGTTGTCCCAACTGTGGTGAGTGGAACACGATGGTGGAACAGACCGTTCAGAAGAACGATCCGAAAAAGGCTAATGTTAGTCGAGTTTCCCTTAGTGGCAACAAATCACAACCACAGTTAATCGGACAAGTCAACGCAGAAAGTGCTCCTAGAGTTCAGGTGGATTCAAATGAATTAAATCGTGTCCTGGGTGGTGGAATCGTACCTGGTTCACTGGTATTAATTGGTGGTGATCCAGGGATTGGTAAGTCGACCTTACTCTTGCAAGTTTCTGGTCAGTTGGCTGAATCAGGACAAAGGGTCCTCTATGTTTCGGGAGAAGAAAGTGCCGATCAGATTAAAATGAGGGCTGATCGACTGAATGTTTCCGAAAATGGTAATTTATACATTTATCCTGAAACTGACATGGCTTCAATCAGAAAAGCCATTGAAGAAGTAAAACCCGATACGGTCATTATTGATTCAGTTCAGACCATGCAGGAGGATGAAATTCCCTCTGCCATTGGATCTGTGACCCAGGTTCGAGGAGTTACCTCTGACTTAATGAATATTGCTAAAACGAATGGGATTACTATTTTCTTAGTGGGTCATGTTACCAAGGGTGGAACGCTTGCAGGACCTAAGACACTTGAACACATGGTGGATACCGTCCTTTATTTTGAAGGAGACAAACATCACTCTTATCGACTATTACGGGCCGTTAAGAATCGATTTGGTTCTACTAACGAACTAGGAATCTTTCAGATGGACGAAGACGGTCTCAAAGAGGTTAAAAATCCATCCGAAATTTTTCTGGAAGAACGCTTAAAAAATGCCACCGGCTCTGCCATTGTGGTAGCAATGGAGGGAACTCGTCCGATTCTGGTGGAATTACAGGCTCTCATTGTTCCATCGGTTTTTGGGAACGCACAAAGGACCGCTTCTGGTCTTGATCGGAACCGGGTCTCGTTGATTATGGCGGTTTTAGAAAAACGAGCTGGATTAATGTTGCAAAATCAGGATGCCTATTTAAAGGCTGCTGGTGGAGTGAAGTTAAATGAACCAGCGATTGATCTGGCAATGGCAATCAGTATTGCTTCCAGTTACGAAAACGTGGGAACCGATCCAAAAGAATGTTACATTGGTGAACTTGGCTTGACTGGTGAAATTCGACGGGTTAATCGAATTGAACAACGCGTTATTGAGGCCCAAAAGTTAGGCTTTAAGCGAGTACTTGTTCCCAAATATAACTTAAAGGGATGGACGCCACCAAAGAATATTCAAGTAGTTGGTGTCTCGACCATTGGTGAAGCATTGAAGACAGCACTAAAAAAGTAAAATATTTTCTTTTCAATTGGTCTAGTTCATAATGGATGGGATCATTGATTTGGGTCATTATGAGTATGTTAGTATTGAATAATAATTAGGAGGTTGGACATGCTAAAAGTTTATAATTCACTTACAAATGAAAAAGAAAAATTCGAGCCGATTACACCCGGTGTGGTTAATATGTATGTCTGTGGTCCAACTGTTTATAACTACATTCATATCGGTAATGCTAGAAGCGTGGTAGCGTTTGATACCATTCGGCGGTATCTGGAGTATTGTGGCTACCAAGTGAACTATGTGTCCAATTTTACTGACGTTGACGATAAAATGATTAACGAAGCAAAGAAAGAGGGAACTACGGTTCCTAAGTTAGCTGATAAGTACATCAATGCTTACATGGAAGATACTAAAGCTCTAAACGTAAAGCCCGCAACCGTTAACCCACGGGCAACGGATAATATTAAAGACATCATTGCCTTTGTGGCTGATTTAATTGATAAGGGATATGCTTACAATGTTAACGGAACGGTCTACTATCGTGCCCGAAAGTTTAAATCATATGGCCTGTTAGGTCATGAGAACATTGATGATCTTGAGAGTGGTGCAAGTGAACACGTTTCAAGTGAAGAACTGGCCCAGAAAGAGGATCCAATTGATTTTGCCCTCTGGAAAAAAGCAAAACCAGACGAGATTTCATGGGATTCACCGTGGGGGAAGGGACGCCCGGGTTGGCACATTGAATGCTCAGTGATGTCAACTAAGTATTTGGGTAATACTTTTGATATCCACGGAGGTGGAATCGATTTAGAGTTTCCTCACCATGAAAATGAACGGGCTCAAAGTGAAGCCAAGACTGATCAGAAGTTTGTTAATTACTGGCTTCATAATGGTTTTGTTACCGTCGGCGACGATGATGAAAAGATGAGTAAATCAAAGGGAAACTTTGTGACGGTTCACGATCTCTTGAAAAAGGATAACCCCCAGGCACTTCGGTTTCTAATCTCAACTACCCAGTACCGGCGTCCAATTCGATTTAGCCAGCAGGGAGTTGACGAAGCAGCTACTAATCTGCAAAAAATCCAAACCGCCTTTGACAATTTAAATTACCGATTAAAGGATGCTGAGGCTTACAATGATCCAAAATTAGATCAGGAAATTCGGCAAATTCAAGCTGATTTTCAGGATGCCATGGATGATGATTTTAACGTTCAAAATGGAATTGCAAAGGTTTACGAGCTAGCTAAACTCGGCAATGTCTACGCGGAACGTCCCATTGTTTTTAAAGAATCAATCAAATTGTTGATGAAGCGACTGGAACAGTTGTCTTCCATTTTTGGAATTAAACTCCAAAGTAGCGAATTAAATGATGATAAAGTTAAAGAATTAATTCAAGAAAGAAATGACGCTCGGGAGAACAAGCAGTTTGCCCGAAGCGATGAAATTCGTGATGAATTAAAAAATAAGGGAATTATACTAGAAGATACACCGCAAGGAACACGGTTCAGAAGGGAAAATTAATTTAGATGAGTGAAGCGGACGACAATATTCAATATCGACAGTTAAATGGAATTGTATTGGCTTATTTGGGGGATGCAGTTTATGAGGTATATATCAGACGTCATCTAATTGATGAGGGAATTGCTAGACCAAACCAACTACAACGGTTTGCCACCAAGTACGTATCCGCTAAAGCTCAAGCTGGACTAATTGATCTTATGAAGCAGGATGGAATTCTAAGTGATGAAGAGGCTTACTTCTTTAAACGTGGGCGCAACGCTAAGAGCTATACCCATGCTAAGAATACGAGTGTTGTTACTTATCGGATCTCAACTGGTTTTGAAGCCCTTTTTGGTTTCTTATCACTTAGTGGTCAGGACAAGCGTCTTGATGAATTGGCCAAGTGGTGCATTGATCAAGTAGACGCTGGGAGAGTGGAATATGAGAGATAATGAAGACTTTATAATTGGAAGACATCCGGCAGTTGCTGCCTTGCGAAGTAAGGATCAAGAGATTAATAAGGTGTTTTTGCAAAGTGGAATTAGTCAGGATGATGACACGGTTAAAAACATCATTCGTTTGGCAAATGGACGTCATCTAGTCATTTCGAAAGTCCCTAAACAGAAACTAGACCTAATGTCAGACAATCAGAATCATCAGGGAGTGATGCTCGCAATTGCTTCTTTTAAATATGCTTCAATTGATGATTTATTTGAGAATGCCCAATCCAAGGGCGAAAAGCCGTATTTCGTTATTTTGGATAATATTGCTGATCCACATAACTTAGGCTCGATCATTAGAACTGCGGATGCTGCTGGAGTTCATGGCATTATTATTCCTAAACGTCGTGCGGTGGGATTGACTTCAACGGTAGCAAAAACATCAGCGGGGGCCATTGAACGTGTCCCAGTTGCACGAGTTACTAACCTGGTTAATACCGTTAAAGAACTTAAAGATCGTGGCCTATGGATTTTTGGAACGGATATGAAGGGAACCGATTATCGGCGCTGGGATGCAAGTGGAGCTTCTGCATTAATCATTGGTAGTGAAGGTAAGGGAATCGCTCCTCTTCTTAAGAAACAGGTCGATGAGACCCTCACGATTCCAATGGTAGGCGATATTCAGAGTCTTAATGCTTCGGTAGCAGCGGGTCTTGTGATGTATCAGGGATTTAACTCCCGTCATCCGTTATAATTAAATAATTAAGTTTGGGAATGATACTTTTGGATCATTCCTTTTTTGTTACCTTAATATCGGATTTTCGATATTAAAAATTGGTTAGTGGATAATTTTCTGTATCAAACGTTTGTTCGCTTGTTTTGATTAAATCTACTTGGGTACGATATTAATTGTTAATTAATTGATTGAGGGGAGAACCAACTTGTGAACAAAGAAAATGGACGTGCTAAAGAGTTAAAACTAATTGAAGACGCTAAGTGGAATGATGCTGACTTTATTAAATTATTTGAAAAATATGCACCAATTTATTTAAAACTGTGGAATGATTTTTACGTTTCAGACATGGAGCTATCAGATTGGAAGCAAGAAGCGGCCATTGTTCTTCACCGGACAATTATTCGATATGATGCAAGTCGAAATGTAACCTTTGGCAGCTATTACAAAACGAATTTAAAAAATCGACTATATGATATTTTACGAAGAAAACGGGCACAAAAGCGACTTCCTGATTCCAAAAAAGCATCTTTTAGTGCTTACAGCCAGTTTTATTCGGATACAATTGCTGACGTTCATGCTGCTAATCCAGAGCGAGTGCTTTCAATCTATGAAAATTTACAGATTCTAATGAAAAAATCTTCAGTAGTGGAAAGGCTAGTGGTTATTAAGTCTCTTGAAAACCTTACCTTTGAAAAAATGGCTAACCTTTCTGATGAAAATATGATGAGATTGAAGAATGCGATGGCACGTTGCCGACGCAAGTATCATGAGATTAATCGAATTGACTAATGTCCCTATTGATGATAATATAAATTAGATATTAAGGAGGTGCAGCTTATGGCACAGAAAAAAGTGGCACTAGCCTGTTCTGTATGTGGTTCAAGAAACTACACCATTGCTAGCAATCCTAATCGCGTTAAACGATTGGAAGTAAATAAATTTTGTAAGCATTGTGGAAAATACACGTTGCACCGCGAAACTCGCTAAGAGGGGAATTTACATGAAACGATTTTGGAACTTTTTAAAAAGCGTTGTTGCAGAAATGAAAGTGGTTGTTTGGCCGAACGCTAAACAAACGAGAACTGATACTTCAATCGTTGTTTGGACCACCATCTTTTTTGCAATTTTCCTTGGTGTAATTGACTGGGCTATTCAAGCAGCTTTGAAGTTGTTGGCCTAAACTAGATTAGTATGTTAATTTCTGTTATAGTTACTTTAGTGATAAGAACTTCGTTTACGCGGAGTTTTTTTATTTTGTTTTAAGTTAAAGGAGATAATCATTGTGGTAGAGACTGCTGAGAAGCAATGGTATGTATTGCATACATACTCTGGCTATGAAAACAAAGTTAAGATGAATCTTGAATCTAGAAAAGAATCTATGGGAATGGAAGACTATATTTTTGACATTGTGGTCCCAGAAACTGAGGAACATGAAGTTAAGAATGGCAAAGAAAAAGTTGTAATGAACAAAACTTTCCCAGGGTACGTCTTGGTTCAAATGGTAATGACTGATAGAGCTTGGTATGTTGTTCGAAACACGCCAGGTGTTACTGGATTCATTGGTTCTCATGGGCAAGGTTCTAAGCCTAATCCCTTATTACCTGAAGAGGTTGATAACGTAATGTCGACCATTGGGGTAAAAAAGCATGTTAAGCCATTGGATAGCCAAGTTGGTGACACAGTTACCATCGTTGAAGGAGCGTTCAAAGGTCTTTCTGGTAAGATTACTGAGATTGATAATACTAAGGGAAAACTCAAAGTTAACATTGATATGTTTGGTAGAGAAACCAGCACTGAACTTGAATTTGATCAAGTTAAACCCTTAGAAGCAGATTCTCAGTAAATTACTCATTGTCACGTTTAAATAAACGTGGTATATTTATCTAGTATGCGTATTGCATAAATTAACGTGGGAGAAGAAATTTTAATCTTCATTTACCACACACGGACTTAAGGAGGTATGTCTCGTGGCTAAAAAAGTAGCTAATGTAGTTAAACTACAAATACCTGCGGGTAAAGCAACACCCGCTCCTCCAGTTGGACCTGCTTTAGGTCAAGCTGGAATTAATATTATGGGTTTCACCAAGGAATTTAACGCACGTACTGCTGATCAAGCAGGAATGCTTATTCCAGTTGTGATTACTGTTTACGAAGATCGTTCGTTCGACTTTGTAACCAAAACCCCTCCAGCCGCTGTCCTATTAAAGAAAGCCGCTGGTGTTGAACACGGTTCCGGTGAACCTAATACTAACAAGGTCGCTAAGGTTACTAAAGACCAAGTTAAGCAAATTGCCGAAACTAAAATGCAAGATCTAAACGCAGCTGATGTAGAAGCAGCTATGCGCATGGTTGAAGGTACGGCACGTAGTATGGGATTCACTGTTGAAGGTTAATTTCACTATGCCCGGACAGCACGGTATCGAAAGATAGTGTGCTAGTGGGAGGAAATTCCGTTATAACCACAATTGCAAGGAGGAAGACACAATGGCTCGTAAGAGAGGTAAGAAGTACGAAGATGCTTCTAAGCAAATTGATAAGAGTAAAAAGTACTCTGCTCAAGATGCTGTAGAATTAGTTCAAAAATTAGATGCAGTTAACTTTGATGACACTATCAGAGTTGTCTACAAATTAAACGTTGATACTAAACAAGCTGATCAACAATTACGTGGTGCCGTAGTTTTACCTAATGGTACTGGTAAGGATCAAACTGTTGTAGTATTTGCTAAGGGTGAAAAAGCTCAAGACGCTAAGGATGCCGGTGCTGACTACGTTGGTGACGATGACTTAGCTCAAAAGATTCAAGATGGATGGCTCGACTTCGACGTCGCAATTGCCACTCCTGATATGATGGCTCAAGTTGGTCGTTTAGGTCGTGTATTAGGACCTAAAGGATTAATGCCAAACCCTAAGACTGGAACTGTTACCATGGATGTTTCAAAGGCGGTTTCTGATGCTAAGGCCGGTAAGGTTACTTACAGAACTGACCGTGATGGAAACGTTGCAGTTGCGATCGGTAAAGATTCATTCGATGCAGATAAGTTGGCTGAAAACCTTAACACCATCAATGATGTGATTGTTAAGAATCGTCCAGCATCTGTTCGTGGAACTTACATTAGTAACATTTCTGTTTCATCAACAATGGGACCGGGTGTCGCTGTTGATCCTGAATCATTTTAGTTACTAACTAATTAAATAATCCCTAATTGACTAATATTTATCGTTATGATAGATTATTAGTTGAATATGATTCGCCTAAGACTCAGGTGGTTTTAACCTTAATTATGCCTGCCGAGGAGTAAAACACTCTTTCTCTATGTTTTGGCGAACATAGGGATTTTTTATTAAGTCCCAAAATACATTGGGAGGTGAAATAATATGCCAAGAAAGAACGTTATTGATGCTAAAGCCAAGAAGGTTGATGAAGTTGCTGACCAATTTCAAAAAGCCGTATCAGCAATTGTTGTTGATTATCGTGGTTTAAGTGTTGCTCAAGATACTGATTTACGTAAACAACTACGTGATAATGATGTATCAATGAGTGTTATTAAGAACAAAATTTTGGAACGTGCCGCTGATAAAGCCGACGTTAAAGATTTAAAGGATACTTTTGTTGGACCAACTGCCGTTGCATTTTCTGATGAAGACCCAGTTGCTCCTGCCAAGATCTTGAAGAATTTTGCTGATGATAATCCAGAACTTGAAATCAAGGGTGGAATTATCGAAGGTAAGATTGCTTCACTTGATGAAATCAATGAATTTGCTGCTCTACCAAGCCGTGAAGAATTGCTTTCAACTCTTGCTAATATCTTGAAAGATCCTATCCGTAAGGTTGCTTATGCTGTTAATGCTGTTGTTGATAAAGATGACAATGGTGACGACAGTGATGCAGCTTAATAAAAATAAATTAAATGTCCTAATAGGAGGAAATTAAAATGGCTTTTGATAAAGATAATATTATTGCTCAATTAAAAGAAGCTTCAATTACTGAATTAAATGACTTAGTTAAGTCAATCGAAGATGAATTCGATGTTTCAGCAGCTGCCCCAGTTGCTGCTGCAGGTGCTTCCGGTGACGACAGTGCTACCAAAGATTCATACGATGTTGAACTTACTGAAGCAGGTCAAGAAAAGATCAAGGTTATCAAGGCAGTTAGAGATATCACTGGTCTTGGCTTAAAAGATGCTAAGGACTTAGTTGACGGTGCTCCTAAGGCTGTTAAAGAAGGCGCTTCAGAAGCAGATGCTAACGACATTAAGGATAAGCTTGAAGCCGTTGGTGCTACTGTAACTCTTAAGTAGTTTACACCCAAAAAAGAACGTGCCTAAGCACGTTCTTTTTTTTGCTTTAATTTTGTGTAAATAAAGTTGTTTTATGTGATAAAAATTGAGAGAATGAAGTTAGCCAATTTTGGGGGTTAACAATTGAAAAAAGCATTTAACAAAGTTATGGATTTCTATAACAAATATTCGAATTGGATTAAAGGGATTTTCGTTGCGTTAGTCCTTGTATTTGTTGTTTATGAAGCAACGCACGTCCTTTCAGAGATTAATGGAAAGCAGATGCGAGAAAGTTTAGCATCTCAGTCGCCAACGACCCTGATTATTTTAACGATTCTGGGATTCGTGGCCGTGTTACCAATGTTAATTTACGACTTTACCATCACGGAATTCTTGCCTGGTAAGTTTAAACCATCTTACATAGTCAAAAGTGGATGGATCGTTAATTCGTTTACTAACATTGCTGGTTTTGGTGGTTTTCTAGGTGCCAGTCTAAGAGCGATGTTTTACAGTAAGGACGCCACCAAGAAGCAGGTTTTATATGCGATTTCTAAAATTGCTTTATTTTTACTGGCAGGACTTTCCACGTACTGTCTAGTTTCGCTAGTTTTGATCTTTGGCTTTGGGATCGGGTCCCAGTATGCCAAGGATTGGATTTGGCTAGTTGGTGGTGGGATTTATTTTCCAGTAGTCTTCTTATTTACCAGATTTAGTAATTCCGAGTTTTTCAGTGACTTAACTTTAAAGAGAGAGCTTCAACTTATTCTGGGTTCATGCCTTGAATGGGGTAGTTGTGCCATGCTCTTCTTGATTATTGGTTATTTCATGAAACTTAATATTAATCTTTGGAACGTTTTTCCAATTTTTATTGCTGCTAATGTTTTTGGAGTTGTATCGATGCTTCCTGGTGGTTTGGGATCTTTTGATACGATGATGATCGGAAGCTTGAGTTTACTTGGAGTTTCACCGACAATGGCTGCTGTGTGGGTCCTTTTGTACCGTGTCTTCTACTACTTCTTACCATTCTTCGTTGGTGTGGTCCTTTTCTTCAGTGAAATGGGAACTCGGATTAACAACTTTCTTGATGATATTCCTAAAACGATTATTCACAGATCGGCTCAGATTATCATCACTATCTTCATGTATTTCTCAGGAATCATGATGATTGTGTACGCTACCATTCCTAATCTGGCTTTGGTCAATCCACTTTATGTGTCACTTGCACCCTACACTTTATTCTTCTTGGGGCAACTGTCCAACGTGATTATTGGAATTTTATTGATCGGGCTAGCTCGTGGAGTGGGTTCACGGGTCCACAAAGCCTTCTGGCCAACCGTTATCATTTTGGTATTTGCCATTGCGAACACGCTTTGGAAGGAAGACTTTCCCTTAAAGTTGACGCTTTTACTTGGTTTTATCATTATTTGCTTGTGGTTATCAAGGAAAGGAATGTATCGCCAGAAGTTAACTTATTCATGGGGGAACGCCATTTTCGATGGAGTGATCTTCATCGGGACCTTCTTAATTTACTCCATTATTGGGATCTACATGAGCAATCATCATCTTCCCAGTCGTGGTCCAATTAAAATGATGAATGTCTACCTCTTACCTTCCCAGCAGGTTTGGTTAACTGGATTTATTGGAATTATTATTGCGTTTATTATCTTATTTATGCTCTATAAGTATCTAACATACGCGCGGATTCCGTGGTTAAATCAACCATTTGATGAAGTTAGGATTCGAAATGTGATTGATAAGTTTGTTGGAAATGAAGTTAGTCACCTGGTCTTTCTACGTGATAAGAAAGTTTACTTTTACGCTGAGGACAGTGAAGACGAAGTGATCTTTATGTATAAGCAAAAGGCCAACAAGTTAATTGTGATGGGGGAACCAATTGGTAATCAAGACAAGTTGGATGCTGCCATTGATCAATTTATGAGTGATGCCGATAAAGCGGATTTCACCCTAGTATTTTATGAAGTTGGAGAATCGTTAACGATGTTGCTTCATGAGAAGGGCTTTGATTTCATTAAAGCGGGTGAAGAAGGTCACGTTAATCTCACTGATTTTTCACTTGCTGGAAAACGACATCGTGGCGAGCGAGCTCTTATGCATAAATTTGATCGAGAAGGTTACCACTTTGAGGTTCTAGATCCACCATTTCCTAAAGAGCAGATGGCTGAATTTAAACGTATCTCTGATGAATGGTTGAATGGTCGTGATGAAAAGGGCTTTTCGCTGGGCTTCTTTGATCCTTATTACTTGAATCAGGCTCCGATCGCTGTTATCAGGGATAAGGAGGGGAAGATTGTTGCCTTCGCTAATATCATGCCAACTGGTGATCGAGTTATGACGTCGGTTGATTTGATGCGATCAGGAAACGATGCACCTTCTGGAATCATGGACGGAATTTTTATTCACCTGTTTAAGTATTCTCAAGATGAGGGTTATAAGTGGTTTAACCTTGGAATGGCTCCGCTTGCTAACGTGGGTGAATCGAAGTTTAGTTTTATTAATGAGAAGATTGCCCATTTGATTTACCAGTATGGTGATGCTTTCTATAGCTTCCAAGGATTGCGTTCTTATAAGCAAAAATACGTTGATAATTGGGTCTCCAAGTACTTCGTATACCGAAAAGACAATTCGTTGGTATTCACGATGCTACAGCTATTGTCAGTAGTTAGTGAACGACCTACGATTGAAAATGTAGAAGAAAATATTCCATAAAAAAAGGAGTTTCAGAATTAATTCTGAAACTCCTTTTTTGTTTGAAAACTATTTTTTGTTTTTCTTATCACCGATATCATAGTCGGAATCACTCATAGCTTCTACGTTTCCTAGACGGTAACCGTTACCCACTTGTGAGAAGAAGTCATGGTTAACCGTTGCCGTTGAAATTCCGTTCATAACAATTGGATTAACATCTTCCTCAGTGTCGGGGAACATTGGATCCTGTCCTAGATTCATTAATGCTTTGTTGGCATTGTAACGAATGAAGGTTAAAACGTCGTCAGTCCACCCTACTTGATCGTAAAGCAGATGAGTATACTTTTCTTCGTTTTGATAAAGATCGTACAAAAAGTTATACATCCAATCTTTTAAGTCGTTTTGTTCGTTTTCTCCTAATTGATTGAACTGAACTTGGAATTTATAACCAATGTAAGTTCCATGAACGGATTCGTCACGAATAATCAACTTGATGATCTCAGCAACGTTTGGAAGTTCGTTATGACCAAGATACCAAATAGGGGTATAGAATCCAGAATAGAAAAGAAATGTTTCAAGAAAGACACTTGAAATTTTCTTTTTAAGTGGATGTCCATCATCGTGGTATAGTGAATAGATTTTTTTGGTTTTGTTTTGAAGAAATTCTTCTGTGTCACTCCAATGAAAGATCTCATCAATTTCATCAGGGGTGTTCAAAGTCGAAAAGATTGAAGAGTAACTCTTAGCATGTACTGATTCCATAAACTGAATGTTATTTAAAACCGCAATTTCATGTTGCGTTACCGCATCTTTTCGAAGGGCTGCCATTCCGTCTTGAGACTGAAGGGTATCCAGTAAAGTTAACCCCCCAAAGACGTGACCAACAATCCATTTGTGATCATCATCAAGTGAACGCCAGTCCTTTAGATCGTTTGATAGTGGAATTCTAGTATCAAGCCAGAACTGCTCGGTTAATTTTTCCCAGGTAGCTTTGTCAATTTCATCATCAATAGAATTCCAGTTAATCGCTTTGTAGTTTCCTTTTGACTTTCCGGTTAAGACTTTATTAATGTCCATGTATTTCCTCCTAAGGATTAAATTACGCAGCTTTCACATTCATTGGCACCAACTTCAGTATTATCGTCAGTAAAGGTTCGCACGTAATAGAGTGATTTAATGCCTTTTTTGTAAGCATAATTTCGAAGGATCGTTAAATCTCTGGTTGACATTTTGTCACTTCTACCATCTTTCCATTCATAAAGACCCTTTGGAATGGTTGAACGCATAAAGAGGGTTAAACTCATTCCTTGATCAACGTGCTTTTGAGCGGCAGCGTAAACATCAATTACTTTACGCATGTCAGTGTCATAGGCTGATTCATAGTAAGGAATGGTGTCATTTGAAAGGTATGGAGCCGGGTAGTAAATGGTTCCAATCTTTGATTCTTGGCGTGCTTCAATTTTTTGAACAATCGGATGCAAACTTGCTGTTGCATCCCCAATGTAAGCAGTTGAACCATTAGGAGCTACGGCCATGCGATTCTGATGGTAGAGACCATACTCCATGACTGATTGTTTTAAAGCGTTCCAGTCTTTTTCGGTTGGAATAAAGACGCCATCAAACAGTGATTTTACTTTATCTGACTTTGGAGCCCAACTCTTGGTAGTGTACTGATCGAAATAAGATCCATCAGCATATTTACTTTTTTCGAAATTATGGAAAACTTTTCCGCGATCCTTAGCCATTTGATTAGAAGCCTTCAGGGTCCAGTAGTTTAAAAGCATAAAGTAGGTACTGGTAAATTCAATGGACTCAGGTGAGCCATAGTACATATGATTTTTAGCAAAATATGAATGAAGACCCATGGCTCCCAAACCAATTGAGTGACTTAGTTCATTTCCGTGTTTAACTGATGGAACCACGTTAATTGATGAGTGATCGGTAACGAAGGTTAGAGCTTTCACCATGGCTTCAACTGATTTACCGAAGTCTGGTGATGCCATGAGGTTCACTACGTTAGTAGAGCCCAGATTACATGAGACATCGGTTCCTAACTGTTCGTAGTTTTGTTCATCGTCAACGATGGAAGGTGTCTGAACCTGGAGAATTTCGGTACACAGATTACTCATGACAATCTTGCCGTCAACCGGATTATCACGGTTAACGGTGTCAATGTTGATAATGTATGGATAGCCAGATTCTTGTTGTAGTTTTCCGATTTCGGTTTCAAGTTCACGAGCTCGAATCTTTTTCTTAGAAATGTTCTTGTTCTTGACCATATTGTCGTATTCTTTAGAAATATCAACATATGAGAAGGGAACTCCATACTCACGTTCAACATCATATGGACTGAATAGGTACATATCATCATCATTTTTAGCGAGCTCATAAAATTTATCTGGCACAACCACACCAAGTGAAAGGGTGTTTACTCGGATTTTTTCGTCGGCGTTTTCCTTTTTAACTCCCAAGAATTGAATGATGTCAGGATGGAAAACACTAAGATAAACAACCCCAGCACCGTTTCTTTGGCCTAGTTGGTTGGAATAGGTGAAACTATCTTCTAGTAACTTCATTACTGGAAGAACACCACTGGCTGCTCCTTGAATGTGTTTAATGGGATCACCAGCAGCTCTTAGGTTAGAAAGATTAATTCCAACTCCTCCACCAATTTTGGATAATTGAAGAGCTGAATTAATGGTTCTACCGATCGTATTCATGTTATCGGTGGTCTGAAGTAAGAAACATGAAATCAACTCACCCCGACGTTTCTTTCCAGCGTTCAAAAAAGTAGGGGTGGCAGGTTGAAAACGCTGATGAATTAATTCATCAGCTAGATTCATAGCTAATTTTTGGTCACCATTAGCTAGAAACAATGCGTTCATTGCTGTCCGATCTATGTAGCCTTCTAAGTACATGGAGTTGTCGTCAGTTTTCATTGCGTATTGAGCATAGAACTTGTAAGCAGCCATGAATGATTTGAAGTGAAAATTTTGACTATCCAAATACTTGTATAACTTCTCAATGAATGAAAATGGGTACTTATTGACGAAACCCTCTTCAATGTAGTTATGCTTAATTAGGTAATTAAAACGATCTTTTAACGAATCAAACTTAACGGTATTCGGATTAACGTTTTCTTTAAAGAAAGCCTTCAGTGCTTCCTGATCTTTTTCCAGTTGAATCCGGCCATCGACAGGGATATTAATTTCATTATTTAGTTTGTAATACGTAACATCGTGCAAATCCTTTAAAGACATATTAGACTATTCTCCCTTAATCGTGTCATGCGAAAATATCGTGAATGTTGGTTTTGTACTATACTATAAGTACAACAATTAACCAACGAGCTTTTTTAATTGTTCAGGTTGAAATCCGCTGAATGCATCGAGTGATTGACTTTCAACAACTGGTACAGCATGAAATCCCTCACCCTTTAGATAATCCACGTATTCTGGATTCTCAGATGTGTTCTTTTCAACAAAATCAACGTTATGTTCACTAAGAAAACGTTTTGTCATCTTGCATTGAATACAATTATTTTTGGTAAATACAGTAATTTTTTTCATTTTGTTTCATCTCCTTGATATCGTTCACTTGATGAGTTTACTCTCAAAAATCGGAATTTTCAACAGATAAAAGCACTACATATAGTGAAAATGATGATGAAAGGACGCTATATGTAGTGCTTGTAATTTTAAATATTAATTTTTTTAGGATGTGTTAAATTTGAACAATTTTTATTATACCGCAAATCCTGATGTTAAACATGAGGAAAAACATTGGAACTTTTCTTTATTAAAGACCACGCTAAGTTTTGTAACGGACAACGGTGTGTTTTCTAAAAATACGGTTGATTATGGGTCACGAGTTTTAATTAAGAACGTTGATATTAACGAAATGCCTGCAGGGCCGATTCTGGATATGGGATGTGGCTATGGTCCGATTGGGATCTTCTTAGCTAAAACTCATCCAGAACGTCAGTTTACCATGGTCGACGTTAACAATCTGGCCTTGTCCCTTGCAAAACAGAATGCTGAGTTGAATCAGATCAGTAATGTTGACATCTTTGCCTCTGATGGGTATCAGAATGTCACCCAAAAATATGCTGGGATCGTTACCAACCCACCCGTTCGTGCTGGGAAAAAAGTGGTAGATGAGATGATCACCGGATCGTATGATCATTTACTAGACGATGGGACGTTAACGGTGGTTTTACAGAAGAAACAGGGAGCTCCGTCCGCTAAGAAGCTTATGAAACAAATCTTTGGCAACGTTCAAATCGTTAAACGCGATAAGGGATACTATCTTTTAAAGAGTAGAAAGGCTGCCGCTGATGAATAAAAACGACGCGTATTTTATGGATCAAGCTCTAATTGAAGCCAATCATGCCGCCATCATTGGAGAGGTTCCTATTGGAGCAATCATTGTCCAAGATGATCAAATTGTTGGAAGGGGACATAACTTGCGTGAACACACTGAAATGGGAACGGAGCATGCGGAGATCGTAGCGATTGAAGAAGCGTGTGCTAATCTAAAAAGTTGGCGGTTAAATGACTGTGAAATGTTTGTGACCGTTGAACCGTGTTTGATGTGTGCGGGTGCAATTATTAACACTCGAATTAAAAGATTGGTTTATGGTTCTAAAAATGAAAATGCAGGAGCAGTGGAAAGCTTATATCACACTTTAAATGATCCCAGACAAAATCATCAGGTTCGGGTTTCAAGTGGTTTGCGAGCCGCTCAAGCAGGTGCTATCATGAAAAAATTCTTTAAAGATAAGCGGAAACATCGGAAATAATTCTAGACATTTGATGGATTTTCGGTTATGATAATTAATGCCGTAAGGCCCTGAAGCAAGGGCGGACTTACGAACCGTGTCAGGTCCGGAAGGAAGCAGCACTAAGTATCTTTTGCCTTGTGCTTCTCGTTTTTAGAAATTAAACTCCTAGTCGTTTGACTGGGAGATTTTTTTTGGAAAAATTGAGGTTTAAAGTTATTAGCATTTCATCAATTTTCAATATATAATAATTGATGGTACCAACTTTCAATGAAAGGAAGCATTTCATGAGTTATCAAGCACTGTATCGGACTTGGCGTCCACAAAGATTTGATGAAATTGTTGGCCAGCCGGTCATTACTCAAACTTTAAAAAACGCATTGATAACTAATCAGATTAGCCATGCGTATTTATTTACGGGTCCCAGAGGAACAGGAAAGACTTCGGCAGCTAAAATCTTAGCCAAAGCGGTTAACTGTCCTAACTTAAAAGATGGAGAACCATGTAACGAATGTGCCACCTGTTTAGCTATCAACAAGGGTGCATTTAACGATGTCATTGAAATTGATGCCGCCTCCAATAACGGAGTTGAAGAGATTAGAAATATTCGTGATAAGGCCAAGTATGCTCCCACCGAAGGGAAGTATAAGGTCTATATCATTGATGAAGTTCATATGTTATCAACGGGGGCTTTTAACGCCCTTCTTAAAACATTAGAAGAACCACCAGAACACGTGATTTTTATTTTAGCGACCACTGAACCACAAAAGATTCCGGCTACCATTATTTCACGGACACAGCGGTTTGATTTTAAGCGGATTAAAGCTAGTGACATCTTAAAGCGAATGGAATACATTCTTTCAGAAAAGAACATCGATTATGATGATAAAGCCCTGAAGGTAATCGCTAAAAGTGCTGAAGGTGGAATGCGGGATGCATTGAGTATCTTAGATCAAGCCCTTTCATATAGTAATGATAAGGTAACTTATGAGAGTGCACTTTCCGTGACTGGAAGTGTAACTAGGGATAAGCTACAGTCATACATTGAAGCTGTTTTTAATTCTGACGTTCAAACGGGATTAAAAATGGTTCAAGAAATTTTAGATGATGGGAAAGACGCTAATCAATTTATTGAAGATTTAGTTGATTATTGTCAGAATATTTTGCTTTATCATCAAGATCCCGAAATGGTCCAAAAGAGTGAGTTAGGACTTTTGGGCAGCAATTTTAAAAAGATTGCTGGCGAAATCGGTAGTGAACTAATCTATCAGTACGTTGAAATTATGAGTGATGTTCAAAATCAGATGCGTTATTCATCTCATCCTGATGTTTATCTTGATATACTAACGGTTAAACTTGCTAACGCCAAGAAATCTGGGACAGTTGTCGGTTCAAAAGATGAGGATCATGGTGAAATTAGCGGGACTAAGGAACTTGAACAGCAACTCTCAGATCTCAAAAACCAGGTTTCGGAGTTAAAATCTGAACTGAGTGGCTCAAAAAAGAAGTCACCCGTTAATGAGACTAAGGATCAAAATGTCACTAAGTCCAAGTCAGTTCATCATCAAGGTTCTAATAAGCAAGTTCAGGTAAACCTTACTAAAGTCTACGAGGTATTGGGCAAGGCTACCAGGAAAGACCTAACGGCTTACCAAGACATTTGGCAGGAGCTGTTGCAGTCGCTTTCAGTCACTCAACGAGCTGTAATGCACGTTTCTAATCCTGTTGCGGCAAGTGATCAAGGTGTTGTAGTTGCGTTTGATTATGGCTTTTTGTACCAAAAAGCTGGAACTGATGGAGATCTAATGGATGCCCTCCAAAATGGGCTCGATCGGATTCTCGGTTTTGTTCCCACCGTGGTATTTGTTCCAAATGATGAGTGGCCTCAAATTAGAAGTGATTATCTAAAGAAGCACCGATCAGGAGCTGACAAGTCAGAAGCGAATAATTCAGAGACCAATTCCGATGCTCCTGATGCTTCAAGTGATGAACAACCTGAAGATACAAAGGGTAAAAAAGATAATGATTCCCTTAATCAAGCCAAGCAAATGTTTGGTAATGATATAATTAATGTTAAAGACGATTAAAAAGGAGAAATAATAATGAACGGAATGAATATGGGTAAGATGATGCAAAAAGCCAGAAAAATGCAACAAAAGATGCAGGCTGAACAGGCTGAAATTGAAAAGAGTGAATTTGTCGGTAAAGCACCTGAAGATATGGTAACCGTTACTTTTACCGGTGATCGTAAGATGAAAGACATGAACGTTAAACCAGATGCCATTGATCCTGATGATCCTGACATGCTTTCTGACTTGGTGATCAGTGCCGTTAATGATGCTTTAGGAAAAATTGAAAAGGATACCCAAGATAAAATGGGTCAGTACACTAAGGGAATGAATATTCCTGGCATGTAGTAGAAGAAGGGATTTAAATGCAATATCCAGAACCAATTGCTAAGCTGATTGATAGTTACATGCATCTACCAGGAATTGGCAGAAAAACGGCTACCCGATTGGCTTTCTATACGGTTGATATGAATAAAACTGACGTGAAAAACTTTGCGGATGCTTTGACTTCAACTAAAAATGACTTACGTTTTTGTTCAATTTGCGGCAACATTACCGAGACAGATCCATGTGAGATTTGTTCCGATCCAACCCGTGATCAAAGCAAGATTATGGTTGTGGAACAGTCTAAAGACGTTATGACCATGGAAAAGATGAAGGATTACAACGGTCTTTATCATGTTTTACATGGGGTTCTCTCACCAATTGAGGGAAAGGGTCCCGAGGACATCAACATCAGCTCGCTTATCAAACGCTTGCAGAAAAATGAAGAAGTTAAAGAAGTCATCATTGCCACCAATGCCACTCCAGAAGGAGAAGCTACGGCAATGTATTTAGCAAAGTTAATCAAACCAGCTGGAATTAAAGTTACCAGATTGTCTCATGGATTGTCTGTCGGAAGCGACATTGAGTATGCAGATGAGATGACACTTTCTAAGGCAGTTTCGGGACGAACTGAAATGTGAGGAATTAGCTATGTTTTCTTTATTTAGATATAGTTCTATGAAACAAAATTATGATGACCAGTTGTTAGATACGATTAATTTTTTAAAAAATGATTGGGATCAAGCGGTCCAGACTGAACAAGCTGTTTCTGAGACAGATAATCACTTGTTTGCTCAGACGATGTTGACCAAACAAAAATACATGTTTATGTATCGTCAAGCACGGAAACGTAACATTAAAAATGATCGAATTCAGCCATCAGTATACGAAAACTAAACGCAAGCCAGCTAAACACTAGCTGGCTTTTTAAATAGACATTAAATATAACTTAAAGTACAATGAAAATAGCAAAAATGCTGGGAATGAATCGAATATGACAGGACAATTTATTACATTTGAAGGTACTGATGGAGCCGGTAAGACTACGGTTTTAAACCAGGTGGTTGATGAGATCAAACCAGCCCTTGGTAAGCAATTGTTAACTACTCGCGAGCCAGGTGGAAATCCTGTATCAGAACAGATTCGAAAGGTCATTTTAAATAAAGATGAGACTGATATGGATGATCGATGTGAGGCACTTTTATTTGCGGCTGCCAGAAGGGAACATTTGGTAAAAATCATTTTACCAGCTTTAAAAAGCAACCAATTAGTGTTGTGTGATCGTTATCTTGATAGTTCAATTGCGTATCAGGGTGGTGGTCGTGAGCTTGGCGAAAAAGCCGTCTTGGACATGAATCAATTTGCTACTGAGGGACTCATGCCGGACACGACGATTTACTTTGATGTTCCCGTTGATGTTGGTTTGAAACGCATTGCCAAGCATCGAAGTGGTGAAGTTAATCGGCTTGACCTTCAGGAGCATGATTTTTACGTTAGGGTCCATGATGCCTATGATCGTATCGCTAAGCGGGATCCTAAGCGTGTTATCAAAATTGATGCTACCAAACCAATTGATGAAGTAGTAAATCAAGTACTTTCCGTATTATATAAACGAGCAGGAAATTATTTTAATAAGAACAAATAGGAGGATCAGCCATGAAACTAATTATTGCAATTGTCCAGGATAAGGACGCAGCTAAACTACAATCTGAATTCATCAAACATAAGATTCAGGCCACCCAATTATCTACTAAGGGTGGATTTTTAAAGGCTAAGAACGTTACCTATCTAATTGGTGCTCAAGATGACAAAGTTGACGAGATTCTAGATATCATTAAGTCAACTTGTGAAACCAGAAAGCAGTACATGACACCACCCGTTAGTTTAGCTGGTAGCATTAGCGAAACTTCTTACCCAGTTGAAGTTCAAGTTGGGGGAGCTACGGTGATGATTTTACCAATGGAATCACTAAACCGTTTCTAATTAATATAATGGTAGAAGAAAATCCTGCGCAAAGCGTAATTAATGAAGCAAAACGAAAGCAGCCATCACTGACCCAACACTTTATGGGAGTGGTGACAGCTAATGATCTTAGTCATTCTTACCTTTTTTCAGGAGTAGACGGTCTTGGAAAGCTAGCGGTTGCTAAAACCATTGCAATGCGTTTATTTTGTAAAAACGTTCAAGATGGCATGCCTTGTGGTGTTTGCAATGAATGTATTCGAATTGCTAAAGATGAGCATCCTGACGTTGTGATGGTAAAACCTGATGGACGGAGTATCAAAGTTGATTCAATTCGCTATTTAAAGCGTGAGTTTTCTAAGAGTGCCGTTGAAGGGAATCAAAAGGTTTTTATTATTGATGATGCTGATACTATGACTACCAGTGCTGCTAATAGCTTGTTGAAGTTTATCGAAGAGCCGAACGGACAAGTTAATTCTTTTTTACTTACCGACGATTATCGAAAAATTTTACCGACGATTATTTCAAGGACACAGTTGATAGAATTTCCTAAGATTAACGAAGATGATCTGATTAAATACGTAACTAAAAAAGGGTTGTCTAAAACATCTAGCCAGTTAATCTTAGAACTAACTGGCAATTTAGCGTCACTTGACAAGATGCTTGAAGATGGTTGGTTTAACAAGATGAAAGCAACCGTTGAACGGTGGTTTAATGAGTTAGTTGAGGACGATTATCGTGCTTTTACGAATGTTCAAACCAATTTTATGCCACTTGTCACGGGACGTTTTGAGCAACAAATGACCTTAAAGATGATTTATCAGGTTTTTAAGGACGTTTTTGATGTAAAATTTAAAGATTCTCAACCTGATAGTTTAGGATTTGGCGATCAGTATACTGCTTTGAAGAAAATGGCACTCAAATTGTCCGATGAACAATTGATTACGATCATTACATCAATTTTAGGTAGTACCCGAAAACAGGATATAAATGTTAGTTTTCAGAACATTTTGGAAGTTATTACCCTAAATTGTCTAGCAGTCATTGAAGGTTAGGAGTAAAAGTCGATTGAAAGAATCAGATGTTAACGAGGAATTTAATAATTTAAAGTCGCAATCAGAATTAATGAGTGAGAGAATTGGCGACCTTCGTGATGAAGTGGATAAAGTCATTGAGGAGAATTCAGAACTGAAAATTGAAAATGAACATCTTCGGGAATTAATTGCTGGAAAAGACGGCAAAAATAAAAAGAAGCAACAACTTTCAATGTCGAAGAAGAATTTAGAGAAATTGTACAATGAAGGGTTTCATGTTTGTACCCAGTTTTATGGCAAACGGCGTGATAGTAACAGTAGTTGTATGTTTTGTACCGATATTATATACGGAGAAAGGTAATTCAAGTGGATTTATCAGTTCAAAAGAGTTTTGCAAATCATAATACTGGCAGCTTGTATCTGGTCCCCACCCCAATTGGGAATCTTGATGATATGACAATTAGATCGATTAATATTTTAAAAGATGTGGATTTAATTGCTGCCGAAGATACCCGAAACACGCAGAAGCTGTTAAATCATTTTGACATTACGACCAAGCAAATTAGTTTTCATGAACACAATACAGAACAGCGTGCACCGGAATTAATTGAAAAACTAAGAGCAGGCACCTCAATTGCACAGGTTAGTGATGCGGGGATGCCCTCAATTAGTGACCCCGGACGTGAGTTAGTTCAACAATGTGTTGAAAATGACATTCCCGTGATAAGCGTTCCTGGTCCTAATGCTGGACTTACTAGTTTAATTGCTTCCGGGCTTAAACCACAGCCCTTTTTGTTTTATGGATTTTTAAAACGGAAGCCAAAGGAACAAGTGGATGAGTTGGAAATTTTAGCACAAGCATATCCGACCTTGATTTTTTATGAAGCGCCACACCGATTGAAAAAGACGTTAATAAACATGCAGAAAGTGTTTGGTAACCGACAAGCAACTTTAGCAAGAGAACTTACCAAAAAATTCGAAGAATACGTGCGTGGTGGAATTGATGATTTGGTAGACTGGTCTAAGGAGAATGAAATCCGGGGTGAATTTGTGATTCTGATCGCTGGTAATCCCAATGGTTTTAAAATCATGAAGCCAGATGAAAATAAGGCTCAATTATCGGTTGAAGAGCAGATTGACCAATTGATTAGTAATGGTGATAAGCCCAATGCTGCAATCAAGAAAGTAGCTAAGCAAAATGGGTTAGTACGCCAGGATGTCTATAATCAATACCATCACTTAGAATAAGAGGAAGAAAATGACTGGAGATATTTTTTCTGAAAATCATGAAGTTGAATACTATGAGACTAACCTTTTAGGTAACATGACCTTATCCATGCTAACTGATGTGATTATCATGATTTCACAAGATCAAGCCACTGCACTTGGAGTAGGGACTCAGTATGTCATTGAACATGGGGTTACATGGGTGGTAGCTCAAACCGATATGGATATCACTCGTTTACCGAGGGTTCATGAGAAGGTTCAAGTGCAAACGAGGGGATCATCATATACAAAGTACTTTGCATATCGTGAGTTCTGGGTAAGAGATATGGATGGAAATGAATTAGTTCATGTTGGTAGCCTATGGGTCATGATGGATATTCAATCGAGAAAAATGGTGAAGTTGGATGAAGCCATGGTCATCCCTTATCACTGTGATCGAGTCAGAAGAATTCAACGGTTAAACAAGATTCCGAAGATTCATGATGAACATGATATTATGCAAACCGAGTATCACGTTCGTTTTACTGATATTGATTGGAATTCTCATGTTAATAATGCTAAATACATAGGATGGATGGTAGACGTCTTGCCTTATGATTTTCTGGCTTCTCATGTGCCAACGGAAGTAAGCATCAAATATGAAGACGAAGTTACGTACGGAGATCCCGTGTTAAGTCGAGGTAAGTTCATCAATACCGATAATCAAATTCAAACTGTTCATGATATTTCAGTTAATGGAAGTACTAAATCGATTGCTGAAGTGAAATGGAAAAAGTTGGATAAAAAAGGAAGCAAATAACATGCATGTTTTAGCAATTGATACCTCTAATCAACCACTAACAGTGGCCGTTCTTGATGATGAACGGGTCTTGGCAACGACTACCATGACTACGCATCGAAAGCATGCGGAATATTTAATGCCCATTGTTGAGAAACTGGTTAAGTATGCCAAATTAACTCCCCAGGATTTAGATCGAGTTGTTATAAGTAATGGACCAGGGTCTTACACCGGAATTAGGATTGCCACTACGGTGGGGAAGGTGTTAGCAGATACTTTAAACATTGATTTAGTTGGTATTTCAAGTTTAATGGCACTTGCCCTAAACGTTCAAAAGGAACATCAGCTGGTGGTTCCGCTTTTTGATGGTAGAAATGATAATTTGTTTACAGGATTGTATCGGACTTCTCAAAGTGGTCCCGAGGTTGTGATTGAAGATCAACACATCAATTTTGATAAGTGGTTACAGAAGCTTGACGAATTTAATGAACCAATCATCTTCGTTGGAAGTGATGTTGATCATTTTGTGGATCGTTTGAAATCACATTTTGGAACGAATTTTAAGAGCTTAACCGGAATTGATAATTTACCACAAGCTGCCAAGATCGGGGTTTATGGAGAAAAGCAGGACCCGGTTTCCAACATTAATAATTTTAATCCTAATTATCTTCGTTTAACTAAAGCACAAGCCGACTGGCAAAAGTTGAACCCTGGGAGGGAAAACGAGTCCTATGTTGAGAAAAATTGAATCATGGTTAAAAAAGAATTTGAAGAAAAAAGAAGAAGCCAAAATTCAACGAGGACTTCAGATTCAAAACCACATTGTGGATATTAACGGAACTGATTACTATTTTGGGAAGGGTTCTATTACCGACATTCCTGATATTGTGAACGTTGAAGAAGAAGTTTATGATAAAAAGGCTGCTTGGGATCGAGAACGTTTTTTAAATGATTTAAAAAAACATAAAAATAGTTTATACATGGTGATTCGTAAAGCGGATGAATTGATTGCGTTTGTTGGGTGTTACATTTCACGTGATAGTAAAAACTGTCACGTTGAAAACATCGCCGTGTTACCAAAGTTTCAGAATCGTGGTCTTGGCTATTTCTTATTAACGATGGTAATTAGAAGAGCACGATTAATGAAATTACGAAGTGTCTCAGTTGAGACTCGCCTAAGTAATATTAAGGCGCAAGATTTAAATCGTGATCTTGGGTTTATTCAAGTTGGAATTGATCCGGATTACTATAACGATGGTGAAGATGCCGTAGTAATGAAATTAGATCTATCTAAGCAAAAAGTAGCCCCAAATAATTTTGGAAGATAGTTAGAAACGGTGAGTGAGATGCAAGAAAACAGTATGATTTTGTCATTTGAAAGTAGTTGTGATGAAACAAGTGTGGCCGTCATAAAAAACGGGAATAAAATTTTATCCAATGTTGTTGCAACTCAAATTAAGAGTCATCAAAGATTTGGCGGAGTGGTTCCCGAGGTAGCTAGTCGACATCATATTGAAGAAATTACCATTTGTATCAATGATGCTTTACAGCGAGCTAACGTTACATACGATGATTTAACCGCAGTCGCTGTGACATATGGTCCTGGACTTGTTGGTGCTCTTTTGATCGGAGTTACAGCTGCTAAGGTGGTTGCCTGGGCACATAATCTGCCACTAATTCCGATTAATCACATTGCGGGGCATATTTACGCAACTAACTTTGTTAAACCAATTACTTTTCCAGCCATGGCACTCGTTGTTTCTGGTGGTCATACCGAGCTAGTTTGGATGCCCAAGGAAGGTAAGTTCGAAATCATTGGTGAAACAAGGGATGATGCTGCTGGTGAAGCATTTGATAAAATTGGACGAGTACTAGGAATTAATTATCCAGCTGGTCCTACCGTCGATGCTATGGCACAAAAGGGTAAGGATACATTTGCCTTTCCACGTGCTATGGAAGCAGATGATAATTATGATTTTAGTTTTAGCGGATTAAAAAGTGCTTTTATTAATACGGTTCATCATGCCGATCAGATTGGAAAGACTCTAAATAAGAACGATTTAGCGGCCAGTTTTGAAGCCGCTGTGGTGGATGTCTTGGCAGAAAAATCACAAAGTGCACTTGAAAAATATCCTGCCAAAGAGTTCATTTTAGCTGGTGGAGTAGCAGCCAATCATGGGATTAGAGAACGACTGGCTTCAGTCGCAAGTAAGGAAAATGTCGAATTTGTTAAAGCACCATTAAAGTTATGTGGTGATAATGCAGCTATGATAGGTGCCGCTGCGGCGGCAATGCAGCACCATCAGGAAGCTGGCAAAGCTTCGTTAAATGCTGATCCTGGATTAGAATTTGAATGGGCTCCAAATGAGAATTAAATCGTTAATAACAAATTAAAAAATTAATTTGTCCTACGTTGTCGGGCTTTTCAGACGCTTTCATTTTTATATTATTTCACAAACAATTTCTTTATGGTAGAATTGGTCTTGTGACTTATTAATCTCGACAATAATAATAGGAGATTTAGAAATGGCTGAGACAAAAATTCCGCGAGCAACCGCAAAACGATTGCCGCTTTACTACCGTTATTTAAATATTTTACATGACGGTGGTAAGAAACGAATATCATCAAATGAATTAGCCGACGCGATTCAGGTGGATTCTGCCACCATTCGTCGTGACTTTTCATATTTTGGTGCCCTTGGTAAACGGGGTTACGGATACGACGTAGATAGTTTACTAGAGTTCTTTAAGAAGATCCTGAACCAAGACCAACTTACCAATGTAGCTTTAATCGGTGTTGGTAATTTGGGACACGCTCTTTTGAATTTTAACTTTCATATGGATAGTAATATTCGGATCTCTGCTGCTTTTGATGTTAACCCTAAAAACGTTAATACCATTCAGGGTGGAGTTCCTATTTATCCAATGGATCAGTTGGTTAAACAACTGAAAGATCAACAAATCAGTGTTGTGATTCTTACGGTACCTGGTAAAGTTGCTCAGCAGGTTGCAGATCAAGTGGCTAAGGCTGGGGTCAAGGGAATCTTAAACTTTACTTCGGTTCGACTATCGGTTCCAAAAGAAATCAGAGTTCATAATGTTGATTTAACCAATGAACTACAAACATTGATTTATTTTATTGATCATTATGATAAAGATTAAGCATCCAATTTTGGATGCTTTTTTGTTTTTACTGGGCAAAGTTCTTGCAATAATTTGAAAAAAATAATATATTAAGAATGTAAGTTAGCACTTGATAAGTGCAAGTGCTAAAATTTAACAAAGATATTCATTGGAGGGATTAACGTGTTAGAACCATTAGGAGATCGCGTAATTGTCGAAGTGCAAGAACCAGAAGAAAAAAATGTCGGTGGAATTGTTTTAGCAAACAACGCTAAAGAAAAACCACAGATGGGTAAAGTTGTCGCTGTTGGCGCAGGTCGAGTTCTTGATAACGGACAAAAAGTTGCCCCTTCTGTTAAAGAAGACGACATGGTAATGTTTGATAAATATGCAGGTACAAAGGTTGAATACGATGGTACTCCATACCTTGTAATGCATGAAAAAGATTTACTTGCAATCGTTAAATAATTAAAAAAATAAATTAATATGAGGTGATAATCATGGCTAAAGAGATTAAATTTTCTGAAAATGCTAGAAATTCAATGTTAAATGGTGTTGACAAATTAGCTGACACTGTAAAAACAACGATGGGTCCTAAGGGACGTAACGTTGTTCTAGAAGAAAAAGCTGGAGATCCAACCATTACAAATGATGGTGTTACAATTGCTAAATCAATTGACCTTCCAGATCACTTTGAAAACATGGGTGCAAAATTAGTATCTGAAGTTGCTTCAAAGACTAATGATGTTGCCGGTGATGGTACTACTACTGCTACTGTTCTTGCTCAAGCAATTGTCAAGGAAGGTATGAAGAACGTTACTGCTGGTGCTAACCCAGTTGGTGTTCGTCAAGGAATTGAAAAAGCTACTAGAACAGCCGTTGACAGTCTTCACAAGATGAGCCATCAAGTAACTAGCAAAGATGATATTGCTCAAATCGCTTCAATTTCATCTGCCAACGAAAAAGTTGGTAACTTGATTGCTGACGCAATGGAAAAAGTTGGTAATGATGGTGTTATTACTATTGAAGAATCACGTGGTGTTGACACTAGCCTAGACGTTGTTGAAGGAATGGAATTTGATCGTGGATACATGTCACAATACATGGTTACCGACCAAGAAAAAATGGAAGCTAACTTAGATAATCCCTACATTCTAATTACTGACAAGAAAATTAATAATATCCAAGACATTTTGCCATTACTTCAATCAGTCGTTCAACAAGGTCGTTCACTATTGATCATTGCTGATGACATTGGTGGTGAAGCACTTCCAACCCTTGTTTTGAACAAAATGCGTGGAACATTTAACGTAGTTGCTGTTAAAGCTCCTGGCTTTGGTGACCGTCGTAAGGAACAATTACAAGATATCGCTACTTTGACTGGTGGTACTGTAATTACTTCTGATCTTGGCTTAGATCTAAAAGACACTACTATTGATCAATTAGGTCAAGCTAACAAAGTTAACGTTACTAAAGACAACACTACTATTGTTGAAGGTAAGGGTAGCAAAGAAGCAATCGACAAACGAATCGATGAAATCAAACAACAAATTGATGCCACTGATTCTGACTTTGACCGTGACAAGTTGAAGGAACGTTTGGCTAAGTTGGCAGGTGGAGTTGCTGTTATCAAAGTTGGTGCAGCTACTGAAACCGAACTTAAAGAACGTAAATACAGAATTGAAGATGCTCTAAATGCTACGAGAGCTGCCGTTGAAGAGGGATTTGTTCCCGGCGGTGGTACTGCATATGTCAACATCTTAAAGGACGTTGCTAAGATCCCTGCTGAAGGTGACGAAGCAACCGGAATCAACATCGTTGTTAAAGCACTTGAAGCTCCTGTAAGACAGATTGCTGAAAATGCTGGTGTCGATGGTTCAGTTATCGTTGATCATTTGAAAGATGAAAAACCAGGAGTTGGTTACAACGCTTTAACTGGTAAGTACGAAGACATGATCAACGCTGGAGTTGTTGACCCAACCAAGGTAAGTCGTTCAGCACTTCAAAACGCTGCATCTGTTTCAGCTCTTCTATTGACTACTGAAGCCGTTGTTGCCGAACAACCAAAAAATGATAATGATCAACCAGCCGCTCCACAACAACCTGGAATGGGTGGAATGATGTAATCAAAGTTTGATTAAAAAAAGAGTCCGTATGGACTCTTTTTTTATTCTCAATTATGATGAATTATCTAGGTTAATGTAGTACAATTGCATTTGACTTTAAAATTAAGGATTTATTAAGTTAAATATGACATATTAAAGGAGTATGGATTAAATGTGGCGGTATTTAAAAAGACTAATTATTGGACGTCCGCTTAAAACAACGGAAGGCTCTGGTCAGTCTCTTACTAAGTTCAAAGGCTTAGCCTTATTATCATCGGATGCTTTGTCATCAGTTGCTTATGGTACTGAACAGATCACTGCAGTTTTGATTACTTTATCAACTGCAGCTTTGATGTATCAAATGTGGGTTGCACTACTAGTATTAGTTCTGTTAGCCGCGATCACATTGTCTTATCGACAGATCATTTATGCTTATCCTTCAGGTGGAGGGGCATATGTAGTTGCTAGAACTAACTGGGGTGATACAGCTGGTCTAGTGGCAGGTGGCTCACTACTAGTTGATTACATGCTGACGGTTGCTGTTTCAACTACATCAGGAACTGAAGCGATTACTTCAGCCATTCCTGCGTTGTACAATTATCAGATTCCAATTGCCATCTTAATTGTTGTGTTTATCATGATTTTGAATCTGCGGGGAATGCATGATTCCGCATCTTTCTTGGTTATTCCAGTGTACTTATTCATCGTGATGATTATCATTTTAATCATTGTCGGTGCTTACAATATTTTAACTAATAAAATTACTTATCATGCTTATGCACCATTAAATGCTTCCGTTAAGGGAATGACCCTAGTTCTATTCTTTAAGGCGTTCTCATCTGGATCAGCATCGTTAACCGGAGTTGAAGCGATCAGTAATGCGGTTCCTAACTTTAAGCAACCTAAGCGAAAGAATGCTGCTAATACGTTAGGAATTATGGCCATTATTTTAGGAATTTTCTTTGCTGGGATTACCTTCCTGAGTTATTACATGGGAGTTATTCCTAACGCTAAAGACACCGTCCTTTCACAGATTGGTACGAATGTCTTTGGTCACGGGATCATGTATTACTTACTTCAGTTGGCAACCGCATTGATCTTGGCCGTTGCTGCTAACACCGGTTTCTCAGCTTTCCCAATCCTGGCCTACAACATGGCTAAGGATAAATACCTGCCTCACGCTTACCTAGATAAGGGTGACCGATTGGGCTATTCAAATGGAATTATTTCATTGGCATTGGGTGCCATCGTTTTGATCGTACTCTTTAAGGGTAAGACCAACCTCTTAATTCCACTTTATGCCGTTGGTGTGTTCGTTCCATTTACATTATCTCAATCAGGAATGATCGTTCATTGGTTCAGAAACAAAGAGGGTTGGTGGCCAATGAAGGCCGTGATTAACTTCATTGGAGCCTTTATCTCTGTTATGCTGGTGGTCTTCCTGTTTGCACTTCACTTTGCAAACGTATGGCCATACTTGATCATCATGCCATTACTTCTCTTGATGTTTTACAAGATTCATCTTCACTATCAACGAATTGCAGAACAACTTCGGATCTCAACTGATCCTAATTACGAGAATCATACGTACGCTGGTTCAACGGTAATTGTGCTAGTTGGAAACGTTACTCAAGTTACTAGACAAGCGATCAATTACGCGCGTTCCATTGGTGATAACGTAATTGCAATGCATGTTTCGTTCGCTGATAATCCACAAAAAGAAGAGAAGATTTCTACGAAATTCAAAGAAGAATATCCAGACATTCGATTTGTTGATATTCATACTTCGTATCGTTCAGTGGTTGATCCAGTACTGAGATTCTGTGATGTAATTGCTAAGCAGGATGAAGATCGTAATTATACGACCACGGTTTTGGTTCCTCAATTTGTGCCAAAACACTACTGGCAACAGGTTCTTCATAACCAGACTGCTGTTCGATTGAGAACTGCGTTAAATTCACGTCAAGATATTATTGTATCGACTTACAACTATCATTTGAGTGAGTAATTAAACAAAAATCAGGCTACCTTCGCGGGTAGCCTGATTTTTTTATTTAGTTTACATATGAGAAGAGGCATTAACGTTAATAAATTGTTGTTGGTTAAAGTCATACAGTCCTTGATCGGTCATTTTAAGCGTTGGAATAACGGGTAACGTTAAAAAGGACAGGGTAATGAATGGATCGAAATCAATTGGAGCGGCAATTTGTTTATAATCGCGATAAATTTGTTTGGTTTCCTTAGCAACCGTTCGATAATCCTTATCTGACATCAGTCCAGCCACGGGAAGAGCAAGGGTGCTCAACGTTTGTTGCTTGTTTACAACTGAAATTCCACCACCAGCAGTGATTAAGTTATTGATAGCTTGTTCAATGTCATGGTCACTCGTTCCAACGGCTACAATATTGTGATCATCGTGAGCAATAGTGGTTGCGATTGCACCATGTTTAATTTTAAATCCTTGGACTAAGCCAACTCCAACGGTACCTAAGTTGTGGTGACGCTCAACTACCACGATTTTTAAAATATCTTGACTTGGGTCACTTTGAAAGTTATCAGTAGGAGGGATATTTAAAATTAGGTGTTTTGTATCGATGTGATTAGGTTTGATGCCAAGAACGTGGGCCTTACCAGTAGTTAGAGGTAAACGGAGTTGGTTAGATTTAAATTCGGCATGAACGGTATTTTCTGTAAAGGGCGTAGGATGACTATGATTTTCGGTGACAATCTGACCGTTTTTAATTACTTGAACGGGGGTTGGATTATTAACATCGTTCAAAATATTAAGGTCGGCCTTAAACCCTGGTTGAAGTTTTCCCACTTGGCTTAACTGATGGGCTTTAGCAGCATTAAAGCTGGCCATAGTGTAGGCTAATTCTGGTTTAACGCCCGCTCCTAAAGCTAACTGAATGTTGTCATCAATGCTTCCTTCGTCAACTAAATCCGAAATCAACTTATCATCAGTACAAAAGGAGAAATTAACGGGATCTTCTTCCTTCATGGCGGGCAGCGTACTTTTTAGATCGCGTTCGACTGTTCCTTCACGTAAAAAGATCTTGAAGCCATGTCTAAGTCGCTCCTTAATTTCCTGCGGAGTGGTACTTTCGTGATCGGTTTGAATTCCGGCTTTCTCATAGACGGCTAATTGTTGATCGTTAAATCCAGCGGTGTGACCGTCAACACTTAGATGATGTTGCTTGGCGTCTTTAATTTTAGCCATAATATCATTTTCACCACTAGCAACAGCGGGATAATCCATTACCTCGGCTAGTCCCTTTACCTCCGGATATTGGTAAAATTCGTGTAAAGAGTTAGCGGTAAGAGTGGCGCCATTATGGTCAAATGGGACACACGGAACACTGGATGGCAACATGTAAAAGATGTCTAAGGGTGTTTTTCTGCTATCGGTAATCATGTACTTAATCCCATCCTTACCGATGACGTTCGCAATTTCGTGTGGATCTGCAAAAATGGTGGTTACGCCATGTTTTAATAATAACTTGCCCAATTCACTCGGAGTCACTAACGAACTCTCAATGTGGACGTGGGAGTCAATGTAGCCGGGGACAATCACTTTCCCCGTTGCATCAATTGTTGTTTTGGGATGCAAATTGCTAACTTGATCAGAACTAACTAATTTACCATTATTGATAAATAAATCCTTAACAATAAACTTCATACGATCTGGATCTAAAACCTTACCATTGATAATCTTAATATCATATTCAGCCATCAGCTTTTCCTCCCGAGGTAAAAAAATACCCCTAATTCTTAGTTTAATTACATCTAACAATTAAGGATATTTTATACTTTTATTTTACAGATGAACAATATTAGCAAACAATGGAACGATAATGTCCACTACTACCGAGATGATTACCACCGCGATTGCGGCCATGGATCCTTGAACCTCACCGAGTTCTAGGGCTTTGGCGGAACCCATCGTATGTCCTGCAGTTCCAAGTCCTAGTCCAATTCCAATGGGATTCTTAAGGTGGAATAGTTTGATGATCCAATCACCCAGTGCATAAATGATGACAGCGTTTAGGATACATGCCATGGCGGTAATGGCCGGTACTCCATGAATTCCTTGAGCAATTGGCATTGCAACAGCAGTAGTAGCTGCTTGGGGAAGCATGGACGCAATTTCTGATTTGTTCAGTCCAATTAATTTGGATACAAAGTACATGATGATAACGGAAATAGTTAGACCGATGATTAACGATAAAATGATTTCAAACCAATATTTCTTCACAATGTCATTTCGTTTGAACAAAGGAACCGCGAAGGCAATTGTAGTGGGGAAGAGGAACCAAAAAATAATGTCACCACCTGGCTTGTAGAGGTTGGTGTAGATCCAGGTGACATTCACGCCAGTGGCTTTGCTCATTAACCACAGGACAAAGATTCCTAGTACCATCCCAACGAATAATGGTTGAAAAAGGAAAAATCCGTTAAACTTTTTAAATAAAAATGATCCAATTAGGTAAACTACCAACGACAGAGCGATTCCAAACATTGGATTACCCAAAAATTTTAATAATTCAGCTTGCATATGGTTTTACTCCTTATCAAGATCTTCTTTTTTACCGAAAATTTTATTACGGGCCCAGATGAGAAAGGTAGCAACTAATGCTACCGATACTAGCATGACAACCGTTGAGATAATGATCATAATCACTAATTTCACTCCCGAATGTTTCATGATGTCTAGGGAGGCGGCAAGTTGAATTCCAGAGGGGACAAACAGGAATCCTAGAATGCCAATGAAAAAGGAACCCACTTTCTCTACCTGTTCTGGTTTAATGATTTTAAAAGTAAGTAGAAGGTACAAGATGACTAATCCAATTACTGGAGTGGGAACCGGGAAGTTGGCTGGAAAGAGTGCTGAAATTAAACTTGACACGAATAAAATGACTCCAAAGATTCCAAGTTGGGTTAGCAGTGGAGCGGCCTCCTTGGTTGTTTCTTTTTTGTTGTTCATGTTTTACTCCTTTCAAAAGCATGTGATTAATTTAGCTATTTCTATATTTAATATCATATATGAAATTAATTAAAAAACAAACTAAAATTTTAAATTGGATCATTAGATTTAATTATCATTAAATTGTCGAAGGTAACCTTGTGTTTATTATTTTCCATTTGTATAATTAAAGATAAATTAGTTGGGAAAGGCGTTGTCAATTGAAATTTGAAATATTCGTCTGTTTGTTTGCGACGACCATTATGTCAGCGGTCTTAACCCCGTTTATTAGGATTTTAGCATTCAAGATTGGCGCCATCGATAAACCGAATAAGAGACGTGTCAACAAGATTCCAATGCCTACTTTAGGTGGTTTGGCGATTTTGATTGCTTACACCGTTACAACCTGCGTGTTTTTACGCAATCAGATTCCGTCGAGTAAGCTATGGGGAATTCTTGGTGGAGAATTAATTATCGTCATGACTGGAATTATCGATGATATTTTTGTCTTAAAACCGAGACAAAAGGTCATTGGAATTTCGTTAGCGGCGTTGTGGGTTTACATTTTTGCTGGAATTCAGGTAAGTTCGGTTACGCTCCCAGTATTAGGTAACATCCAGTTGGGATGGTTGAGCCTACCTTTGACCTGGATTTGGATCTTAGGTATTACTAATTCGATTAATTTAATTGATGGCCTTGACGGTCTGGCAACGGGAGTGGCAATTATTGCACTGACCACGATGGGGATCATTGCGTTATTTTTTTTGAACGTCGATAACATCTATGTTTCCATTATGATCTTTACCTTTGCGGCCGCCTGTTTAGGGTTTTTGCCGTACAACTTTTTCCCAGCCAGAATTTATCTAGGTGATACGGGATCACTACTAATTGGATTCATGATCTCGGTGTTTTCGTTACAGGGTTTAAAAAACGCGACCTTCATCTCCGTTATTATTCCCGTGGTTATTCTGGGTGTTCCCATTTCGGATACGGCCTACGCAATCTTACGACGATTGCTTAACAAACAACCAATTTCTCACGCTGACAAACATCACTTACACCATCGATTAATGCAGATCGGTTTAACCCATCGCCAAACGGTGCTAGTGATTTATGGAATTGCGTTAATCTTTGCGTTTATTTCTCTACTGTATCCATTGTCAAGTTTTTGGGGTTCGATCTTACTAACCGTGGCAACCTTGATCGGTATCGAGCTTTTTGTCGAAGCCATCGGTTTAGTCGGGAAAAATCGGCAACCGTTGCTGAACCTGATTAAGCGGGTGGTTACTGGAACTACCAGTAAATCAAATCATGAAATTGAAGTCACTAAAATGAAGGCTAAAAATAAAGCCAAACAAAATAATAAAAAGGAGTAACCCGTGGTTACTCCTTTTTATTTGGATGATAGGGACTTTCGAAGTATGATTCCTGACCAATTTTGAATTGAACATCACCTGCAAGTAAGTTGGTGACCTGGTTCTCAAATTTTGAAACGGAGTCACTAATAACGGCCGTTTCAACTTGGACGTCAGTTCCATAATTAGTTTTGTAAACCTGTAATCCATTTTGCTTAAGAAAGTATTGCAGTTGTTCGTTTAACTTATAAGATACGGAAACGGTGATCCCGGTTTTCAGTGTCATCTGACTAATGCCACTCTTTTCCATGACATCTGAAGCCGAGTTACTGTATGCACGAATTAATCCACCGGCGCCCAGTTTGATGCCTCCAAAGTACCTTGTTACCACCACGGCAGTATTATGAAGGTTCATATTCTTAATGGCATCAAGAATTGGCACTCCAGCGGTACCACTGGGTTCACCGTTATCACTTTCACGTTGAATACTGTCAGTGGCACCCACGACGTAGGCAAAACAGTTATGAGTGGCCTTTTTATTTTGATCTTTAATCTTGGTAATAAATTGTTGAGCTTCAGCTTCGGTCGTAACCCGATCGACGTGAGCGATGAATTTTGATTTTTTGATGACAAGCTCGTTACTGTCAACTTGTTTGATGGTTAGAAAAGAATTTTTCATTGCGATATTCCTATTCTGCGTATTTTAGATCGGAGGGGATACTGATGATTAAAGATCGAACAGACCTAATGGGAAGATTCATTCCCGATGTTTTAGTTGATCATTTACTTCTAAGTGATCCGTTACTTGAGTTTACTTCAGCAGTAGTGGTTAATAAAACTAGTATTCATTGTAACCGATGTGGTTTTAATTGTGAAAAGACGAAGTGTAAACTTCCTAATGGGATTTTTTATTGTCCGAATTGTATTGAAATGGGAAGAATTGATACCAGCATGAAGTTAGTAACCGTACCTGAGGCAAATGATTTTATGATCCCACCGGAAATCCTGACCTGGAAGGGTCACCTGACGGCATTTCAAAGGGATTGTGCTAGTAAAATCATTACATCCGTTCAACATCATCGGAATCATTTATTGTGGGCCGTGACCGGAGCGGGGAAGACGGAGATGCTATTCCCAGTCTTAAAGTGGGCAATTGAGCATCAAAAACGAATCGCGATTGCATCTCCCAGAGTTGACGTATGTTCTGAACTATATCCCCGCTTACAGGCAGCCTTTTCTAATCTAGATATGGTTTTATTGCATGGTAAAAGTAAGGAACAATATCGATATTGTCAACTAACAATCTGTACCACTCATCAGTTGATGCGTTTCTTTCACACTTTTGATCTATTAATAATTGATGAAGTCGATGCCTTTCCCTTTGTCGCAAATGTCAACCTTAAATTTGCGGTTACTCATGCCCGAAAGCGTGATGGTCAGACTATCATGTTAAGTGCCACGCCGGGAATAAAACTAAGAGAAAAAGTGATTAAAGAACATGGGGATGTTAGTTATCTGCCGTTGCGTTTTCATGGTCATCTTTTGCCACAGATTAAGGTTCATCTTTCAAGGAATTGGCGGATGAAACTAACTAAAAAGAAATTACCTAAGATTTTGATTAAAATGTGTCAGCATAACATTGCCATTGGAAGAAGGTTTTTGTTATTTGTTCCTCAAATCAAAGACTTAGCGGTGATTGATCAGATCCTACAGAAGGAACTGAGGGGGAAGAAGGCCTGGGACTGTGTTTATTCAGCTGATAGTGAACGAATGGCGAAAGTTCAGGCCATGCGAGATCACGATGTTTTATTCTTAATTACCACCACCATTTTGGAGCGTGGGGTGACCTTTCCTGATATTGATGTCATGGTCCTTGGAGCGGACGACCCGGTCTTCTCCACGTCTTCATTAGTTCAAATTGCTGGAAGAGTTGGGCGAAAGAAAACGAGACCCACTGGAAACGTGGATTTTTTCGTCGGAAGTTATTCTCGGAGAATTAAAAGGGCTCAAGCAGAAATTACGATCATGAATCGAAAGGGGAAGCAATTAAAAGATGGCAAATAAATGCTTATGGTGTAAGCAAACAATCAGTCAAGAGCTAAGGGTTTCTTTTATCATGAGCTTTAAGCCCTATGTTGCGGTTCTTATGTGTGAAAAGTGTCGACAACTTTTTTCACCCATTGATCAAGCGACGGCATGCCCAGGTTGTGGTAGAAGGCAGAAGCAGCCACGATTATGTGAAGATTGCCAAATTTGGCAAACTAGGCATGAGCCGCAATTATCTAATCATGCACTATTCCCGTATGCTACGGTGCAGGAATACATGAGTCGGTATAAATTTCAGGGAGATTATGAACTACGAAAATTATTTCAAAAGCAGTTTCAAAGCTTTATTTTGGCATCTACATCTGGAGCACTGATTGTTCCCATCCCGATCAGTGAGAAGACGTTTGCGGTGAGAAAGTTTAATCAGGTTGAGGGATGGTTAGAAGGGATGTCTTATCAAAGGATGCTAGATGCTGAATCACGGGATGGATTACCGCAGTCTAAAAAAGACAAACGGGAACGAATGCAATTAAAACAACCCTTTTCAGTTCGAAATGCTTGGGAGGGGCGCCTTAAAAATCGGTCAATTTGTCTAATTGACGATGTCTATACTACTGGGACCACTTTACATTTAGCAGCAGACCTTTTATATTCATATGGAGCTAAAAACGTCTCAAGCATTACGTTTGCGCGTTAGTATTAATTGTTATTTAATAGATTAAAATTTATAATAATGATAGAAGGTTCGTTTGATATATTTGACGCTAAACGTAGGAGAGATCAAGATGCTTGAAACTAAACTAAGAGGTGATGACGTTGAAATCACCAGTGATCTACGTGATTACATTAATCAACACATTAAAACAATTGACGAACGGTTCAATATGAACATTCAGGGTACAGCTCATGTTGACCTGATGAACTACTCAAACGAACGAATTAAAGCGGAAATCACAATTGTGCTTCCAAACTTTTTATTGCGCGGGGAAGGGAATTCGAACGATACTCATAAAAGCATCGACATCGCCGTTCATGATATTAAGCAACAAATTGATACGTATGGGTCGAAGGTCAATGAAGAATTAACCGAACACGGTAAGAATTTAGCATTTAAGGATCCTAGGAGTCAGATAACTGAATCTAAAATTGTTAGAAAGAAACGAGTCCCCTTACAAAAAATGACGGCCGAGGAAGCCATTATTCAAATGAATTTAATTGGTCACGACTTTTTTGTTTACATTGACGTTAGTGATGATCGGACTGACATCGTTTATCGTCGCCACGATGGTGATTATGGATTAATTAAGACAGATCGATAGGTAGAAGGAAGCAGAAATGAGATATTTCTGTTTTTTTGTGGTGAGTTTTTAATTGATTTGATAAAATGTTAAAATGAAAAAATAGACTAAGAATTCGAGCAACAAAAGCGGTTTAGACACTAGAGGAGAAATTAATCAATGGCAACAAACCTTTTAAAGAAATGGGTTGAAAGTGATAAAAGCGAACTCAAACGATTAGGTAAGCTCGCCGATAAAGTCAGCTCATACTCAGAACAGTATCGAAAATTAGATGATAAAGAATTACAAGCTAAAACTCCAGAATTTAAGCAACGTTACCAAAACGGAGAAAGTTTAGATGACCTGTTACCAGAAGCCTTTGCGGTAGCACGTGAAGGTGCTAGACGAGTACTTGGATTAAACCCGTTTAGAGTACAAATTATGGGTGGAATTGTTCTTCATGAAGGGAACATTGCTGAAATGAAGACTGGTGAAGGTAAAACGTTAACTGCTACCATGCCAGTTTATTTGAATGCTCTTTCAGGAAAGGGTGTTCATGTTGTTACCGTTAATGAATA
Organism: Fructilactobacillus fructivorans; assembly: GCF_000814735.1. NCBI lineage: Bacteria > Bacillati > Bacillota > Bacilli > Lactobacillales > Lactobacillaceae > Fructilactobacillus > Fructilactobacillus fructivorans. The sequence goes on along the minus strand of NZ_JOJZ01000019.1, from coordinate 158,736 downwards.
TTTATCACAACGTGATGCAACCGAAATGGGTCAGTTGTATAACTGGCTCGGTTTGAGTGTTGGGGTAAACTCAGCTGATAAGAATCCCGAAGAAAAGCGGGCCGCTTATAACAGTGACATTACTTATTCCACTAATAGTGAAATTGGATTTGACTACTTAAGAGATAACATGGTGGTTTACAAAGAAGATCGGGTTCAACGACCACTGAACTTTGCAATTGTTGATGAAGTTGATTCAATCTTGATTGATGAAGCTAGAACCCCATTGATTATTTCTGGTGAAGCTCGTGGATCTAATAAGTTATATATGCAGGCTGATAAGTTTGCTAAGACGCTCAATCCTAAGACGGATTTCAAGGTTGACCTTGAAACGAAGACCGTTTCCCTTAAAGACGTTGGAATTGAAAAGGCTGAGAAGTATTTCAATTTGAATAACCTTTATGACACTGGCAATACGGCTTTGACCCACCATTTGGATCAAGCTTTACGAGCTAATTATGTAATGGAGAAAGATAAAGACTACGTGGTTTCAAACGATGAGGTCTTAATTGTTGATTCGTTTACTGGAAGAATCATGGAGGGCCGTCGTTTTTCAGATGGTCTGCACCAAGCCCTTGAAGCTAAAGAGGGTGTTACGATTCAAGAAGAAAGTAAGACGATGGCAAACATCACTTACCAGAACTTGTTTAGACAATACAACAAATTAGCCGGAATGACGGGAACTGCCAAGACTGAACAAGATGAATTCAGAGAAATCTACAACATGGACGTTATTGCGGTTCCAACTAACAAACCGGTGGTTAGAATCGACGAACCCGATGTTTTGTACCCTAGTTTGGAATCAAAGTTTGACGCTGTGGTTGATAAGATTAAGAGTTTACACAAACGTGGCCAACCGATCCTAATTGGAACCGTTGCGGTGGAAACTTCTGAATATTTGTCAAAACGACTTGATGAAGAACACATTCCGCACGTGGTTTTGAATGCGAAGAATCATGCTAAAGAAGCGGATATCGTTGCTAATGCGGGTCAAAAGGGCGCCGTTACAATTGCGACCAACATGGCTGGTCGTGGAACCGACATTAAGCTTGGACCTGGGGTTGTTAAGCTCGGTGGATTAGCTGTGATTGGTACCGAACGACATGAATCACGAAGAATTGATAATCAGCTTCGGGGTCGTTCCGGAAGACAAGGAGATCCTGGTTATTCACAATTTTACCTTTCGCTTGAAGATGATCTGATGCGTCGTTTCGGTTCAGACAAGGTTAAAAATATTCTTGATTCGATGAAGGTTGAAGGTGATGATGCGGTGATCAGAAGTCACATGATCACTAAACAAGTTGAGTCGGCGCAAAAGCGAGTTGAAGGTAATAACTATGATTCCCGAAAGAACGTTTTAAAGTACGATGATGTTATGCGACAACAACGTGATGTGATCTATGGTGAACGTAGTCAGGTAATTGACGAGAATAAGTCACTAAAATGGGTTATTATGCCAATGATCAAACGAACGGTCAACCGAATCGTTGACTTGCACACCCAGGGTGATCAAAAGAAGTGGGATCTACAGACCATTCTTGACTTCGCCATTAATTCACTGGTAAGTCCCGATCAGATTAGTATTGATGATTTGAAGGGTAAATCCAGTGATCAAATTAAGGATTACTTATTAGGATTGGTTAACACTGAATACAAGAACAAGGAGCAGGAACTTCAAGATCCCGATCAAATGTTGGAATTTGAAAAAGTGGTTGTTCTTCGAGTGGTTGATTCTCATTGGACTGATCACATTGATTCAATGGACCAGTTGCGAGAATCAATTGGACTTCGTGGATACGGTCAGTTAAATCCGTTAGTTGAATATCAACGAGAAGGATTTAGAATGTTTGAAGAAATGGTTTCAGACATTGATTATGACGTAACCAGATTGTTCATGAAGGCTGAAATTAGACAAAACATGGAAAGATAGTTTTAAAGCGGAGGACTCTAGTGGTCTCCGTTTTTTAATCTTTAGGAGTACATTATGGAATTAAGCGAAGCACGCGGACAAGTAGAAAAGATTGAACAAGCCATCAATGGCTTTAGGGGGTCGCTTTGACCTTGATCAGTTAAATGAGGATATCTCCGTTAACGAGGCCAAAATGACTGAACCGGGTTTTTGGGATGATCAAAGAAAAGCCCAAAAATTGATTGATGAAAATAATCGATTAAAATTAAAGTATGATAATTTTAACTCACTAGTTAAGAAGGTTGATGATTTAAAGGTAAACCTAGAACTTCTGGAAGAATCTGATGACGCTGACTTGGAAAAAGAGTTTAATGATGAACTAAGTGAGACCCAGAAGGAACTTGATAGTTATCGACTAAGCCTCCTTTTGAATGGGAAGTATGATGAAAATAATGCCATCGTTGAGATTCATCCGGGAGCAGGTGGGACCGAATCGCAGGATTGGGGATCAATGTTATTTCGGATGTATGAGCGATGGGCTGAGCAAAATGGATTTTCGGTTTCTGTCGAAGATTATCAACCTGGCGATGTTGCTGGAATTAACAGTGTGACCTTTTTGGTCACGGGTCCCAATGCTTATGGATATCTGAAATCTGAGAAGGGTGTTCACCGTTTAGTACGAATTTCTCCATTTGATTCGGCTGGAAGACGACATACTTCGTTTGCATCCGTTGATGTGATGCCAGAACTTGATGATACCGTAAGCGTGGATATTAATCCCGAAGACTTGCGAGTAGATGTTTTTCGATCCAGTGGTGCTGGTGGGCAACACATTAACAAAACCTCCTCAGCTGTACGGATTACCCATCTGCCAACGGGAATTGTGACATCAAGTCAGGCTCAACGGTCACAATTACAGAATAGAGTTACCGCGATGAATATGTTAAAATCAAAGTTGTACGAACGTGAACAAGAGAAAAAAGAAGCAGAGAAGGCCAAGATTGAGGGTAAGCAGCTTGATATTGGTTGGGGTTCACAAATCCGGTCTTATGTTTTTCATCCCTACACGATGGTTAAAGATCATCGGACCAACTACGAAACCGGAAATGGTCAAGCGGTGATGGACGGAGATTTAAATCCGTTTATCAACGCCTACTTGCAGTGGAATTTAAAACAAAAGAACCCAAAATAACGAAAAAGGAAGTTCATTATGTCAGTTGCGACTAATATTTTGTTTTTTGTATTTATGCCAGTGTTTTGGTTTGCGCTTATTCGAGTTTTCTTCGTTTATAATCGAAGAGTTAACCGGGAGCGGAGATTGTTTGAGAGTGCCATTAATCCCAAGTTTCATGAGGGATGGGTTTTTCTGAAATCGTTAATTGTCCTAGGAATCGTGGGGTCGCTTTTGACCGCTCTAGTGGGAGTCGAAACATCTCTAAATTGGATTTTGCTTTATGAGTTAATCGTTGCCATTAGTTTACTGATTCCGTGGATATTGGTTCCAACCTTCCTTTTGTTTGGGGCGGTTTTGATGGGAGTCTTTTTCAATGATTATTCCATCCCAATGATTAAAGGAGGAGACATTGCCGGTGCCATTAACGTCAATGCGTCTCGTTCGGCTAACTTTCTGGCCCTCATTACAATTATGTTGATTTTAATGTTTATCTTCTTGAAGATGAACGGTAAGACCATTAATTCACCGCAGGTAGCAAAGAACCGACGAGGGAATCGAGTGGCATCGTATGGATTTAATGAGTTGGCGGTTTTTCCGTTAGTATTGTTAATTCCCGGTAAACTCATTGAGACCGTTATTCCCATGTGGCCAGTTTTCAACATTTTTGGTGCACACGTAACGTTTTTGGTGGTTCCATTTTTGATTGGATTCCGCCTTAAATTTATCAATCACTTACCAAATGAATTAATGCCAAGGATTTCAAACGCCATTGGTAAACTGGCGCTTCTTGCCATTGTATTAACGGCAATCGCTTACTTCTTTAGAAATAGTTATTATGTCATTTTCGCCATTATCTTGTTAGCCATTGTCTACGCTTTAATTATTTACCATTTCCATCGTGTGGATCGAAAGACTGGTAGCCAAATTAGTCAAGCGGTTGATGGGATTCGAATCATTGGCATTAAGCCTAATACTCCAGCTGACAAAATGGGGCTTAAGACAGGTGACTTGATTATTGAGGTTAACAACATGGCCGTTAACTCAGAGAGTCAGTTGTACCAAGCCTTGCAGGATGATCCGACCTTTGTACATATGAAGGTTAAGAATCGTCACAATCAGTTAGAAATTAAAGAGACAGCCATTTACGATGGTTCGCCTCATGAAATCGGAATTGAAATGTTTCAAAATAACTAAGTGGAAGCACTCATTACGGGTGCTTCTTTTATTTTGGGCGAAATTAAGAACCGCCTAAAGCAGACTTGATTGTGTTAGAATTAAGTAAATTAATTTTATTTGGAGGTAAGTCCAATGGCTCAGAGTGTAACAGTAGCTGATTTAGTAAAGAACACTCATCTTAGCGTTTTTTGGGGTCGTGAGTATTTAGATCGCCCCATTACCACTAGTGACATTTCACGTCCAGGGCTTGAATTAACCGGGTATTTTAATTATTATCCAGCCAAACGAATTCAAATTTTTGGAATCACTGAAACCTCATTTGCTAAGGGAATGAGTGATGAAGAATTAAAAGAAGTAATGACTAAAATGTGTCAACCTGAAACGCCTGCATTCGTCATTTCTACTCAACTAGAACCACCTGAGCAGTTAGTTGCAGCCGCAAAGAAGGCGCACATTCCGATCCTTGGATCGAAGCTCACCACTTCGAGAATTTTGAGTAACATGACAACTTATCTAGAAGCTAAGTTGGCGGAACGAAAGTCGATTCATGGAGTCTTAGTCGAAGTATATGGACTAGGAGTTTTAATTACTGGTGACTCCGGGATTGGTAAGAGTGAAACGGCCCTTGAACTGGTTAAGCGGGGTCACCGTTTGATTGCTGATGATCGAGTTGAAGTCTACCAGCAAGATGAACAGACCTTGATTGGTCAGGCACCCAAGATTCTTAATCACTTGTTAGAGATTCGTGGAATCGGAATTATTGATGTGATGAACCTGTTTGGGGCTGGAGCGGTTCGCTCCCAGTCCAAGGTGGATTTAATCGTTCATCTTGATCAATGGAACAAGGATACGAAGTATGATCGCCTTGGGACTGATCGGGAAACTACCCGGATTTTTGACGTTGATTTGAAGAAATTAACGATCCCGGTTAAGCCTGGTCGAAACTTGGCAATCATCATTGAAACTGCTGCGATGAACTTCCGGGCTCGTTCCATGGGTTATGATGCAACCAAGGTCTTTGATGAGAATTTAAATGAATTAATCAAAGAAAATGCCACTAAGAATGACAAAGAACAAAAGTATCAAAAGCAGGAAGAAGAACAAAACAAACAAGATATTAGTAAAGATGCTAATAAGGATCCTGAATAGGAGTGAAAGTTGTGTTTAGCATATTAGCATTAAATCCAGTGGCAATTCATCTCGGACCGATTGCGGTTCACTGGTACGGAATCTTCATTGCTGCGGCCGTTCTGATTGCCGTTTACCTGTCAATGAAAGAAGCTAAACGACAGCATTTAAATGAAGACATCTTGTATGACATGATCTTATGGGCCATCCCAATTGCCATTATTTCAGCGCGGATCTACTACGTTGTTTTTCAATGGGGATACTATCAACACCATTTAGATGAGATTGTTCAAATTTGGGATGGTGGAATTGCCATTTATGGGGCTCTGATTGGAGCTGGACTGTTTATTTGGTGGTTCTGTTTTAAACACCATTTATCGGTGTGGCAGATTCTGGACATTGCTGCACCAACCGTTATCATGGCCCAGGGAATTGGTCGTTGGGGTAATTTCATGAACCAAGAGGCATTTGGCGCGGTTACTTCACTTCATTTTTTGCAACATTTACATTTACCAAGCTTGATCATTAACCAGATGTTTATCAGTGGTGCTTATCGCCAACCCACTTTTCTGTATGAATCGTTATGGGACTTATCCGGGTTTGCACTTTTGATGATCATGAGACATGCACCGCAGTTCTTTAAGCGTGGTGAAATCTTTTTAAGTTACGTAATGTGGTACTCGTTTGGGCGCTTCTTTACCGAGGGAATGCGAACTGATAGTTTGATGTTATTTGGTGGAATTCGAGTTTCACAGTTACTGTCGATTGTATTATTCGTGGTGGCCCTAATTGTCTTGATTTACCGAAGAAAAAATGATCAATTAGTTTGGTACTATAATATTTAATTTGTAGGAGAGAATAGAAAATAATGACAGAAAAAATTGCAGTACTTGGTGCCGGATCGTGGGGCAGCATGCTGGCTGATATTTTAGTTGAAAATGGTCACGAAGTTCGAGTTTGGTCAAAAAGTAAGGAACAGGTGGACGAACTAAACACCAAGCATACCAATTCTCATTACATCAAGGATTTTACCTTTCCAACCAAGATGAAAGCCTATGCGGATATGAGTGAGGCACTTGATGGAGTTGATGACATCCTGTTCATCGTTCCGTCGCAAGCGACTCGATCAGTGGCAAGACAAGCTAACGAAGTTTTGAATCAAATGAACATTAAGCCCTATATCATTCATGGTAGTAAGGGCATTGAAAAGGGATCCTACGATCGAATGTCGCAGGTCCTTCAAGAAGAAATTGATGAAAAGAATCGCAAATCGATTTCAGTAATTTCTGGACCAAGTCAGGCTGAAGACGTTGCCAGAAGAGATATTACATTGGTAACTGCTGCTAGTGATGACATGCCCTCAGCTGAACATTTTCAAAAATTATTTATGAATGATTACTTCAGGGTTTACACCAACAACGACATTATTGGTGTTGAAATTGGTGGGGCTTTGAAAAATATTATTGCACTTGGAGCTGGAGCCTTGGTTGGTTTAGGCTACGGCGACAACGCTAAAGCCGCTTTGATGACCCGTGGTATTGCGGAAATATCACGTTTAGGTGTATCATTTGGTGCGGACCCATTAACTTTTAGTGGACTTTCTGGTTTAGGTGATGTCATTGTCACCGCTACCAGTTCTGATTCACGTAATTGGCGAGCTGGTTATCAGCTTGGTCAAGGTAAGAAGTTAGATGACGTTGTAAAAGACATGGGCATGGTAATCGAAGGGATTGCCACTAACCAAGCTGCATATGAATTATCTAAACAACGTGGGGTTGAGATGCCCATTACGTCCGCAATTCATGCAGTAATCAATGATGAAGAAACCGTTTCGGACGCTATTTCGAACCTCATGGCTCGAGAAGGTCGTTCAGAACAGGTTTAATTCTAAAAGGGGTATATAAGAAGATGAAAAAAGTAACTAAAGCTGTTATTCCAGCCGCTGGCTTAGGAACAAGATTTTTACCTGAAACTAAGGCACTTCCAAAGGAAATGCTACCAATCGTTGATATTCCAACCATTCAATACATTGTTGAGGAAGCCAAGGCTTCTGGCATTAAAGATATTGTGATTGTGATTGGTAAAGGTAAGCGTGCGATTGAAGATCATTTCGATTCAAACGTAATGCTTGAAGAGAACCTTGAAAAAAAGGGTAAGGAAAAGATGCTCAAGTCAATTCAAAAAACGAATGATATGAACATCTACTTTATCAGACAATCATATCCACGCGGATTAGGTGATGCTGTTCTGACAGCAAAGAGTTTCATTGGCAACGATCCCTTCGTTGTAATGCTTGGTGATGATTTAATGGAGGATACTACTCCTCTCACTAAGCAGTTAATGAATAGTTACGAAAAAACCGGGGCTTCTACCCTTGCAGTAATGAAGGTTCCCCACAAAGAAACATCTAAATACGGAGTAATCGACCCCGTTAGTGAAGTTTCTGATGGACTATACAACGTACGTAATTTCGTTGAAAAGCCAGATCCAAAGGATGCTCCAAGTGATTTAGCCATTATTGGACGTTATCTTTTGACACCCCAGATTTTTGATGTTTTGGAACACACCAAACCTGGTAAGGGTAACGAAATTCAATTGACAGATGCCATTAACACTTTAAATCAAACCCAGAGTGTGTTTGCTCACGAGTTTAAGGGTGATCGTTACGATACAGGTAACAAACTGAGTTGGCTTGAAACTAACATTACCTTCGGGTTGAAGCATCCTGAAATTGAACAGGAATTACGTGAATATATTAAAAAACTTGGTCAAAAATTGACTAAGGAAGATGAACAACAAAAGAATTAATTGAGATGCCGGCACTAGTCGGCATTTTTTATTTGTGAGTATAAAGATTAAACATTTAATTCAATTTATGATAATATAATTTTGTACAATTGATATTAGTTAAGGAGGTTTTTGGTTATGAAAATTAAATTAGGTGGACTACCAGTATCATGGTTAATGGGCAATGATCAACCCAAAGTAGGAGACTATCTACCACAGTTTACGGTGAAGAATGCTGATGGTAAGGATGTTACAACCAATGATTTAAAGGGTCAGACAACTTTGATTAGTGTTGTTCCTAACCTGAAGACAAAGGTATGTAGTTTAGAAACCGCACGTTTTAACCAAGAGGCATCAAAGTTTGAGGGAGTTAAATTCATTACAATTTCCAATAATCCCATTGAATTTCAAAAGAATTGGTGTGCAGCTCATGGTGTTAACAACATGGAAATTCTATCAGATTTCAATGGCTCATTCGGAAAAGCAATGCACTTATATATCCCGGCATTTGGCCATTTGGCTCGGGTAGTTTACTTGGTAAATCCTGAAGGCAAAATTTTGTATTGCCAAGCTGTTCCTGAAATCACCCACCAACCAAACTATGAACCAGTTCTTGACGAATTAAAGAAAGTAACAAACAATAAATAATGATTGAGGTGATAAAATGGCAAAACAATATGATGTAATCGTAATCGGTGCTGGTCCAGCTGGAATGACGGCAGCACTGTATGCATCACGTGCCGAACTATCAGTATTAATGCTTGATCGCGGAATCTATGGTGGTCAAATGAATAATACCGCCGAAATTGAAAATTATCCTGGATTTAAATCAGTTTTAGGACCCGATTTATCCAAGAAAATGTACGATGGTAGTACTCAATTTGGTGCTGAATATGGTTATGGAACCGTTACTGGCATTGATATTGATGGTGATAAACGAATCGTTAGAACCGAAGATGGCGACTATGAAGCTCCTTCTGTAATTATTGGATCAGGCTCTGAGTACAAAAAGCTTGGTGTTCCTGGTGAACAAGAATACAGTGGAAAGGGTGTTTCGTACTGTGCCGTTTGTGATGGTGCGTTCTTTAAGGGTGAAGACGTTGTCGTTGTCGGTGGTGGTGATTCAGCCATTGAGGAAGCAACTTATTTGTCCAATATTGTAAAGCACGTCACGGTTATTCACCGTCGAGATCAACTTCGGGCTCAAAAGATTCTTCAAAAGCGTGCTTTTGACAAAGATAACATTGACTTTGTTTGGAACACCAATGTGACCGAGATCAAGGGTGATAATCAAAAGGTAACTGGCGTTGAAGTGAAGAACAACAAGACCGGTGAAACTTCTTCAATTAAAGCCTCAGGTGTCTTTATTTACGTTGGAATCCTTCCAATGACGGATGCCTTTAAGAACTTAGGCATTACTGATGAAAGTGGTTGGATTGACACTGATGATGAGATGAAGACTAAAATTCCTGGAATCTTCGCAATTGGCGATGTTCGAAAGAAGCATCTTCGGCAGATTACCACTGCCGTTGGTGACGGTGGTACTGCCGGTCAGGGCGTTTTCAATTATGTTGAAGGACTCAAAACTAAAAAGTAATTAAAAAGTGCGGAATTAATTCCGCACTTTTTGTATGGTGAACGAACTGGTCTAATTACTTTGCGAAAGTATGTTCGTATGCTAGAATTATTATAAGTAATGGGAGAAAGTTAAAACTTTCTCCTTTTTTTCCGAGTTTAAGAAGAGGTGCCAATAATGATTAAAAAAACGAATAATAATTTTGATCTGGTCTCAAAATTTACTCCTACTGGTGATCAGCCTGAAGCAATTAAAGAACTGACTCAGGGGATTAAAAATGGTGATCGGGATCAAGTCCTTTTGGGTGCAACTGGAACCGGTAAAACCTACACGATGGCAAATGTCATTAAAAACATTAATAAACCTACGCTGGTTTTATCTCATAATAAGACTTTAGCCGGACAACTTTACAGTGAGTTAAAACAGTTATTCCCTAATAATGCGGTGGAATACTTTGTTAGTTACTATGACTTTTATCAACCTGAGGCTTACGTTCCTTCAAGTGATACCTACATTGAAAAGGATGCTTCCATTAATGATGAAATTGATCAATTGCGTCATGCCGCTACCAGTGCGTTACTAGAACGAAATGATGTGATTGTCGTTGCCTCGGTTTCTTCAATCTTCGGATTAGGAAGCCCGAAAGAGTATCAGGATCACACCGTGTCGTTGCACGTTGGACAACAACTAGAGCGCGATGTCTTTTTGCGTCAGTTGGTTAACATTCAATTTGATCGAAACGACATTGATTTTCAGCGTGGTCGTTTTCGTGTTCATGGTGATGTTGTGGAAGTCTTTCCGGCTTCTCGAAATGAACATGCTTATCGCATTGAATTTTTTGGTGATGAAATTGATCGGATTACCGAAGTGGATACGTTAACGGGAGAAGTCATTGGTGAACGTAAACAAATTACGATTTTCCCTGCAACTCATTTCTTGACCAATAAAGAAACGATGGACGTGGCACTCCCTGAGATTAAGGATGAAATGGTAAAGCAGGTTGCTGACTTTGAGAAGAAGGGCAAGTTACTAGAAGCTCAACGACTGAAACAGAGAACTACTTATGACATCGAAATGATGCGAGAAATGGGCTATACAACGGGAATTGAAAATTATTCTCGTTACATGGACCGCAGAAAGCCAGGAGAGGCTCCGTATACGCTGCTGGATTTCTTCCCCAAAGATTACCTGATGTTTATTGATGAATCACATCGAACAATTCCTCAAATTGGTGGGATGTTTAACGGTGATAAAGCTCGTAAACAACAGTTAATTGATTATGGATTCAGATTACCAAGCGCACTTGATAATCGTCCTCTCAAGTTACCTGAATTTGAAAAACGAGTCAATCAGGTCGTTTACATGTCCGCTACTCCTGGACCGTATGAAGAAGAAAAGACCGATCACGTGGTCCAACAAATCATTCGTCCTACGGGGTTACTAGATCCAACCGTTGAAGTGCGTCCTACTAAAGACCAGATGGATGATTTAGTGGGTGAGATCAATAAACGCGTTAAAAATCATGAGCGAACTTTTGTGACAACTTTGACTAAAAAGATGGCTGAAGATTTGACTGACTATCTTAAGGATCTAGGAATCAAAGTTAAATATCTGCACAGTGATATTAAGACCCTAGAAAGAACGCAAATTCTCCGTGATCTGCGTTTAGGTAAATTTGATGTTTTAGTTGGAATTAATCTGTTGCGAGAGGGAATTGATGTTCCCGAAACTTCTTTGATTGCCATCTTAGATGCTGATAAGGAAGGCTTCCTGCGTGATAAGCGTTCGCTGGTTCAAACCATCGGACGTGCTGCACGAAATTCGCACGGACATGTTATTATGTACGCGGATAACGTCACCGATTCAATGAAGTACGCAATGGACGAAACTGCTCGTCGTCGTTCCATTCAAATGAAGTACAATAAGGAACACAACATTACACCAAAGACCATCATTAAACCAATTCCTAAAGCAATTTCTGCTTACAAGCAGGGTGAAAAGAATAATGATGATAATACCAATGGTAGTTTCGTTGAATCTGACTTTGATCAAATGAGTGCCAAGGATCAAAAAGAAATGATTGGTAACTTGGAGGATGAGATGAGAGCTGCTGCAAAGAAGCTTGATTTCGAACAAGCTGCTAATTTAAGAGATACTGTTATGCAATTGAAAGGTGAAAAAAAGAAAAAGTGAGGTGATTAGATGGCAAATGATGTGATTCGCATCAAGGGAGCTCGTGAACATAATCTAAAGGACGTCAACGTTGATGTACCTAAGAATAAGATGGTTGTCATGACCGGACTTTCAGGATCAGGGAAGAGTTCTTTAGCGTTTGACACTTTGTATGCTGAGGGTCAGCGCCGTTACGTCCAAAGTCTTTCTTCGTACGCTCGCCAATTTTTAGGCCAAATGGATAAGCCTGACGTTGATTCAATTGAGGGGCTTAGTCCGGCCATCTCGATTGACCAGAAAACTACCTCTAAGAATCCACGTTCAACCGTCGGAACCGTTACTGAGATTAACGATTACCTGCGTTTACTGTGGGCGAGAGTTGGAACTCCGATCTGTCCAAACGATGGAACTGTCATTACCAGTCAATCGGTGGATCAGATGATTGACGAAATCATGGCTCTACCCGAACGAACCAAGCTCCAGATCATGTCACCGGTCGTCAGAGATAAAAAGGGACAGCACAAAAAGGTTTTTGAAAGAATTAAACGCGAAGGCTTTGTGCGAGTTCGGGTTGACGGAGAAATTCATGATGCAACCGAGGACTTTAATTTAGATAAAAACAAACGTCACAACATTGATGTAGTGGTCGATCGGATCGTTGTCAGAAACGGAATTAATTCCCGATTATCTGATTCACTCGAAACGGCCCTTCGGTTAAGTGATGGTTATGCAATTGCTGATTTTTTGGGTAAACGAGATCCAATGGTCTTTTCAGAACATTATTCTTGTCCCATTTGTGGCTTTACCGTAGGAAAATTAGAACCACGACTATTCTCGTTCAATGCTCCATATGGTGCATGTCCAGAATGTGATGGTCTCGGAGTTAAACTCGAAGTTGATAATGATTTGGTGGTTCCAGATCCCGATAAAACCCTTAATGATGGTGCAATTGAGCCATGGAATCCCATTAGTTCTAAGTATTATCCCGCTATGTTGGAACAGGCATGTACGGCTTTTGGGATTGATATGGATACCCCATATCGGAAATTGCTGAAAAAGCAACGTGATCTATTGATGAATGGTTCCAACGGAAAAACCTTCCATTTTCATTACAAGAGTGATTTTGGTGGTGTTCGTGATGTTGACGCTCCCTTTGAGGGTGTGATTAACAACGTTGAACGTCGTTATCATGAAACTAATAGTAATTTCACGCGGGAACAAATGGAAAAATACATGACAGAATTGACCTGTCAAACGTGTCATGGTTATCGTTTAAACGAAAAGGCTCTGGCAGTCAAAATTAACGGCAAACACATCGGTGAAGTGTCTGATATGAACATTGCTGATGAACGTCAATTCTTTAGTAAACTTACTTTTGGGGAACAAGATACTGTTGTTGCCCATCCCATTATTAAAGAAATTTGTGATCGACTCGAATTTCTAGAAAACGTTGGGTTAAATTATCTAACTTTGTCAAGATCAGCTCGAACCCTTTCTGGTGGAGAGGCACAAAGAATTCGGCTTGCCACCCAAATTGGTTCTAACCTATCAGGAATTTTGTATGTCCTAGATGAACCATCAATTGGTCTTCATCAACGGGATAACGATCGTTTAATTAAATCACTGAAGAAAATGCGTGATTTAGGGAATACCCTCGTGATTGTTGAACATGATTCGGACACCATGCGGTCCGCTGATTACTTAATCGACGTGGGACCAGGTGCCGGTGAAAATGGTGGTAAGATTGTTGCTACTGGAACTCCTGAAGAAGTGGCCCAAAATCCGAAGTCACTGACGGGACAGTATTTGTCAGGTAAAAAATTTATTCCGGTTCCGTTGAAACGCCGGAAGGGGAATGGAAAGAACGTAACCCTGAAGGGTGCTCAAGAAAACAATTTAAAGGATATTACCGTTAAATTTCCATTAGGAAAATTCGACGTAGTTACCGGAGTCTCTGGATCTGGGAAATCGACTTTAGTGAACGATATTTTAAAGCGTGCCTTAGCACAGAAACTAAATCATAATTCTGAAAAGCCCGGTAAGTATAAATCAATCACGGGATGGAAGAACATCGAAAAACTAGTTAGCATTGATCAGAGCCCAATTGGTCGGACACCGCGAAGTAATCCCGCTACATACACGGGGGTCTTTGATGATATTCGGGGGTTATTTGCCGAAACCAATGAAGCAAAACTACGTGGTTATAAAAAGGGCCGCTTCAGTTTTAACATCAAAGGTGGTCGTTGTGAGACCTGTCATGGTGACGGAATTTTGAAGATTGAGATGAACTTTTTGCCTGATGTCTACGTTCCTTGTGAAGTTTGTCATGGGAAACGATATAATTCTGAGACCCTTGAGATCCAGTATAAGGGTAAAAATATTGCTGAAGTCCTTGATATGACTGTTAACGAATCGCTTGAATTCTTTAAGGCGATTCCGAAGATCACCCGGAAGTTACAAACCATTGCGGATGTGGGACTAGGATACGTCAAGTTAGGGCAACCAGCTAATACCTTGTCAGGTGGTGAAGCTCAACGAATGAAGTTAGCTTCAGAACTATACAAGCGTTCCACTGGAAACAATTTCTATATTCTTGATGAACCTACCACTGGTCTTCATACAGATGATATTAAACGCTTGATTGGGGTACTATCTCAGTTAGTTGATAAGGGAAATACCGTTTTAATCATTGAACACAATTTGAATGTGATTAAAGAAGCTGATCATGTGATTGATCTAGGACCTGAAGGTGGAGCTGCCGGTGGATACGTTGTCGGTACTGGCACTCCTGAACAGATTGTCAAACTAAAAAATAGTTATACAGGCGAATATTTAAAGCCCGTTTTAGAACGTGATACGAAGCGAACTATCGCAGCTGAAAAACAACCAAAGTAGATGTGGTAAGATATAGTTGTAATAAACTATTGGAGGTCATATTTATGATGAACGAAGGTAAAGAATGGGGATTTGATTGGTTTGAATGCCTGTTTGGAGTCGTATTATTGTTGGCTGCCGTATTAATGTTCTTTCATCCTACTGGTAGTGCTGCAGCACTCGCTGTTATCTTTGCGATTGTTGCGCTAGTAGCAGGAGTAAAGTCCATTTGGGTTTACCGGAAGCTAAGTCAAGAAATTGGTTATCGGAGTTTTACGATGCTGATTGGTGGTGCCATTGAGATTTTACTGGCACTTCTCTTCTTGTTTAAGATTCATGCTGGGATCTTTACCATTGGAATTTTATTCGCGGTTTGGATTTTGGTCTACTCAATCTGTCAACTAATTGTGGTTGATCACGTTAGAAAGTTTAATGGTGGTATCTTCTGGACCTCACTAATTTTCGATCTCATTACACTATTCTTAGGATTTTTCTTGTTGTTAGATCCTAACTTAGCTGCCAAAGTTTTGGCCGTAATTATTGGGATCGTACTATTGGTTGCTGGAATCAATATGATTATGTTGGCATTTGTTCACAGATTATAAAGTAAAAAAGACATTTGAATATATCAAATGTCTTTTTTGATAAAAACTATTAAGAAGTGATCCAGTGGGGAAGTCTTTGCTAGTTATTATTTTCCAACCATGATATTATTATATTGATTAATCAAACAATATTAGGAGGGTCATTATGAAGAATTTACTTTTAGGTTTTAGTTTAGGTGCAAACATTGTTTTAGGCTACTTAGTACTTGAAGATCGTTACGATTTAGACGATATTGCTGATCGTGTCGATAACTTGAGCGATGTAGCTGAAGGCAAAGCACAACAAATTAAAGGTGCTTTATCGGGTGACACCATTGATAAGATCAAAGGTGATTTACAAAGCGGTAAAGGTAACTTAAAGAACAAAGCCCAAGATGTTAAAGATGACATCGACAGTGACCTCGATAACGAATAAAGAATTAACTAAAAAGGCAACTTGCTGAATTTCAGCAAGTTGCCTTTTTGTTTGATACTAAATCAATTATTAGTCGATATTTTCTCGTCTAACGACACAAGTCCCTTCAGGGACTTGGAAGTCTTTTTGAATTAAAGTGAGCTTTCCGGTTTCGGCATCACGAGAATAAAGACTAGCATTATCACTATTTTGGTTAGTAACGATGAACATGGATTCGTCTTCACTGAAGTTAAAGTCTCGAGGGAATTCACCTTCGCTTGAGATCAATTGAATCCGTCTTAAGTCACCGTTTGGTTTGATCTTAAAGACTGCAATTGAATCATTTCCACGGTTGGAGACGTAGACAAAGCGCTTGTCTTTAGAAACCTTAATTCCGGCTGCTCCGTTGTGGCTTTCCCAGTCGTCAGGAATGGTGGAAATAATTTGTTGAATTGTGAATAAGCCGGCTTCTTCGTTATAGTCAATTACGGCCACTTTACTGCTTAATTCGCCAACGAGGTAACCCTTTCCAGTTCTGGGCACGAAGGTAATGTTTCGTGGTCCAAAGCCAGGATGGGTATTGATTTCACTGACAAGGCTTAACTTACCTTGATCGGAAACATCATAAAGGTAAACTCGATCAAGTCCCAAGTCACAGACAACTAACCGGTCATCTGGAGTAAGGTTAGCGTAGTGAGGGTGTGGTCCGTCAGCTTGTTCTGGAAGTGGGCCAGGGATTCCGTTGTCATGAGCACGATCAGTTAGTTTGAGTGTGCCATCTGATTGAATCTTGTAAACACTGGCGTGCCCCATGTGGTAATTGGCAGTGAAAACAAACTGTCGTCTTTCGTCGATGGAAACAAAAGCAGCTGAAGTTCCCTTCTCGATGCATTCCTGCATTTCCTTGGCGGGAATGGTCTTGCCATCGAACGTAGCTACTCCGCCTCGTAGTTCAGGTTCTTCCATGTTTCTGTCAACTGAGTAGATCTTGTGGGCCTTCGACTCTGCAAGGTATGTAGGGCTTCCAATTTCCGCTACCAGTTGGGTGTTTTGCAGTTGTTTCTTGTCGGTATCTAATTCAATTTGATAGATTCCTTGACTTGCATTAATGGTGTAAGTTCCAATTAAAAATTTTTCAATCATGGTCTCAAATTCCTCCTAATGTATACGGTTTCATTATGCCACAAATGTCTCTGTTTTGCAGTTTAAATTTGACTTTATTTGGGTAAATTTAAGCTTTTAGGAATGAATCATAAAATTGTGGGCGATTACTTAATTAACCCAATTCTATTGACGTGAAAGCTGAACGGTGTAAACTGTTGGAAATTTCACTAATTGATTCAAAGTGAAATTAATCAAAGCGTTTGGAGGGATGAAAATGAGAAGCAAAGTAAAACTTGCAAGTTCATCAAACGAACTGTTCGCTGGTTTGTTTGGCATCGAGATCGAAGAAAATCGGGTTGATCTTAGTCGTAATAGTCTCTCCCGCTTCCCGCATCAAAAGGAATTGGGTGATCGACAGGGGAAGAAGACTCACTTTCAGACTGATTTTGCTGAAAGTATGGAGGAACTGGTTACCGATAAACACGCAACCATGAAGGGTGTGTTGGAGCAGATGCGTTCCCTTCAATCAATTTTGCATGGAACCCTCAAACCAAATGAGATTATTTGGCCGATGTCGATGCCACCTAAACTAAGTGAAGATGATGTTGATTTTGTTAGAAACACGTTTAAGCGTTTTTGGATGGCTGATTATCGCAAGTGGCTGACAAAGCGCTATGGGATTTTTCGGCAAATCATGTGTGGAATTCACTTTAATTATTCACCAAGCGATCAAATAATTGCGATTTTTCAAAGCAATCATCATATTAAGAGCAAAAAACGGGCACAAACGGAACTTTTGTTTCAAATTGCCCAACAATTAGTTGGTGAACGTTGGTTAATTACGTATCTATTTGGGGCTACACCACTATCAGAAAACTCGGATGATCAATTATTCGGGGTGGAGCAACAAGTGGTTCCAGTCCGTTCCCTGCGATCCAGTAAGTATGGTTATGAAAATGCTAAGGAAATTCACGTCTCATATGGAAGTTTAAGTGAATATGTGAATGATCTGCAACATGAAGTAAATTCGCATAAGTTATTTTCTGAAAGTGAATTTTATGGTCCAGTGAGGTTAAAGGCGAAAGATGGAATTAATTCAGTTCGAGCAAAGGGGTTTGATTACCTTGAATTACGAACCCTAGATTTAGATCCATTTGATTTTTTGGAAATTAATTTAAAAACCTTGGATTTAATCCATCTCTTAATTGTAGACGCCATTATTAATCCCCAAGAGTGGAGTGATGAGCAATTGGATGAAGCCAAAGCACAGAATAATCAGGTTGCTTTGCAACATCCCACTGACCATTTACCGTCCAATTTAGAGCAACAAGCCAGTGTGATCATGAAGCGTATTAATCGTTTGGTTCAGTACGCCCCAGATGGTTTAAAAGTGGAGTTAGAGGAAGCTCTTGCAGCTGCCACTAAAAAATTAATGGATCCTAATTTAACTCCAGCTGCTCAACTAATTAAATTTAAAAAACAGAATTCATTGATGGATTTCGGGGTTCAAAGGGGAAAGCAACTAAAGCAACAGTATGCAAATCAAAGTGTTACCGAAGCCTTTCCGGGAATCAATCCAGATATGGTGAATCAGTACATTGAAAAACAGGAAGGGATTAATGGGTAGTCATTAATCCCTTTTTTGGAATCAAAGGTTAGCTATATAAATGACACACCCGGTATGTTATACTGGGAAGAGTTTGGAGGCATCAAAAATGGCAGACAACGAACAGTTTGTGATTATTACGGGTATGAGTGGAGCGGGTAAGACACTTGCGATGCAGACATGTGAGGATTTAGGATATTTTTGTGTGGATAACATTCCACCGGCTCTGATTCCAAAATTCATGGAACTAGTTCATACATCTAGTGAAATCAAGAAAGTGGCTTTAGTAATTGATTTAAGAGCACCAGCTTCGTATCGTGAAATTGTTGATACTTTAGTTGAAATGGCCAATGATAAAGACACTGAGGATCAGGTAATCTTCCTCGATGCCTCTGATGAAAAATTAGTATCTAGATATAAAGAAAGCCGTCGGACCCATCCATTAGCACGAAACGGACGGGTTGTTGACGGAATTGAAAAAGAACGAAAACTAATGAAAAGGGTTAAAGACTCGGCTGATCTGGTCATTAATACCAGTGATTTGACGCCGCAAGAGCTCCGTGAGGAAATTATTCATAAGTTTGAATTATCTCATTCGGAACCATTTCACGTTGAGTTAATGTCATTCGGGTTCAAATATGGACTTCCAATCGATGCTGATATTATTTTAGACGTGCGTTTTTTGAAGAATCCCTTTTATGTAGTTAAATTGAGAAGTAAGACTGGGAAAGATCAAGACGTTTATGATTACGTCATGAACCAGGATGAAGCAAATGAGTTTTACAAAAAAGTCTTTGACCTCGTTAAGTTTACGTTACCTAAATTTAAAAAAGAAGGAAAATCAACTGTCACCATGGCAATTGGTTGTACTGGCGGTCAACATCGTTCGGTTGCAATGGTTGAGCGATTAGCTAAGGATATCAAGGATCAACTCGGGTATCCCGTTAATGTCACACATAGAGACATTAACCGCCACAAAGGGGTTAAGTAAATGATTGACAAAGTAGGTAAAAGAATCGGTCGCCCGAAGATGGTTGTCATTGGCGGGGGAACCGGATTACCTGTAATTTTAAAGAGTTTAAAAAAACGTGATGTTGATATCACTGCAGTGGTTACGGTCGCTGACGATGGTGGATCATCTGGCATCCTTCGAAACTATATCAATGTATTACCACCGGGAGACATTCGAAATGTCTTGGCGGCGCTTTCGACGTTGCCACAGATTGATTTAGATATTTTACAGTATCGCTTTGAATCGTCTGACAAGTTTCTTGCCGGTCATGCCATTGGTAATTTAATAATTGCTGCACTCTCGGAAATGAGTGGAGGCTTTTTTGATGCCATTCAAAAGTTAACTGACATTATGAAAGTTGATGGTCATGTTTATCCGGTGTGTGATGAGAGCCTGGAACTACATGCTGAATTCGCTGATGGCACAACTATGTCTGGTGAATCAGAGATCACTAATTCTGATAAAATGATTCGAAGAGTTTGGGTTGAACCAACTGATGGAAATAAGAAGCCAGAAGCGGTTCCAAGTGTGATTAACGCTATTATGGATGCTGATCAAATTGTGTTAGGTCCAGGAAGCTTATTTACCAGCATCCTGCCTAACTTAATGGTTGATAATGTTGGTAAGGCTGTTACCGAGACTGATGCCGAAGTGGTCTATATTTGTAATATTATGACCCAAAAGGGTGAAACTGATAATTTTACCGATGCCGACCACGTTCGGGTCTTGAACCGACATCTGAAAACTAATTTTATTGACACCGTTTTAGTTAATAATAAGAAAGTGCCCGCCAGTTACGTTGATCATCAACGTTGGGGTGATGAAGCTCAACCAGTTAAATCTGATTTTAAGGGTTTAAAAGAACAGGGGTGTCGCGTCATTTCATCTGATTTTCTTGAATTACGGGATCATGGGGCTTTTCATAATGGCCCGCTAGTTTCAGATGAACTGATTCGCTTATTAGGGCAACCTAAAATTCGTCATTAGGGGATGATGAGATGTCATATGCTAGTGACGTCAAAAAAGAATTAACTAATCTAGAAGTTCATCGAGCCAATGCCAAGGCTGAATTGATGGCTTTGATTAGAATGAATGGAACACTTAAAATATACGAAAAACGATTCGTATTGGATATGCAATCTGAGAATCCTGCAATTGCCAGACGATTGTATCGACTTTTACTTCAGTTTTATCACGTGGAGGGAAAAGTCTTAGTAAGAAAAAAGATGAAGCTGAAAAAGAACAATCTTTACGTGGTGCGACTAAATCATCATGTGCGTGAAATCTTGGATGATCTTGGAATTTTGGATGGCAATAAGATCATTGAACGGGTTCCAATGGAGCTTCTGAAGGATGATGGACAGGTGCGTTCTTATTTGCGTGGAGCCTTTTTAGCGGGAGGGTCCGTTAATAATCCAGAGACGTCTCGGTACCATTTGGAGATTTATTCTACGTACGAAAATCATAATGAAATGATTGCGGAAATGATGAATCACTACCATTTGGGGGCTAAAACCACTACCAGACGGAGCGGTTGTATCGCATACTTAAAAGAAGCCGAAAAGATTGCTGATTTTCTTCAGTTGATTGGGGCCACGAACTCAATGCTGAAGTTTGAAGATATTCGGATTGTACGGGACATGCGTAATTCCGTTAATCGGTTAGTAAACTGTGAGAACGCCAACATGAATAAGGTGGCTAATGCTTCTACCAAACAAATTGAGAACATTCGGTTTATTAAGGATACGGTGGGATTAAAGAAATTACCACCAAAACTGCGCGATGTAGCAGAAGTTCGGATGAAACATCAGGAGGTTAGTTTAAAAGAACTAGGCGATCTGGTGCCAAATGGTCCGATTTCTAAGTCAGGAGTCAATCATCGTTTACGTAAGATTAATGAATTTGCGACGGAGTTACGGTCAAATGAATGATAATAAAACAACAAAAAAGCAGCATTTAGAATAATTCTAAATGCTGCTTTTATTATGAAATAATATTTAATTATTTTTTGTCAGAACTGTTCTTCATGATGCCATCAATCAAACCATAATCAACTGCTTCATCGGCAGTAAGGTAATTGTCTCGCTCAGTATCACGGTTAACTCGTTCAAGTGGTTGACCGGAGTTTTCAGCAAGTAATTCATTAATCATCTTACGTGCTCGTAAAATTTCTTTGGCAGCAATTTCAATTTCAGTTTGTTGACCTTGAGCACCACCAGATGGTTGGTGAATCATGATTTGAGAATGTGGTAATGCAAAACGCTTACCCTTAGCACCAGATGAAGCCAAGACACTGGCCATTGATGCAGCCATTCCCATAACGATGGTTTGAACATCTGCGTGGATGAAGTTCATCGTATCGTAGATGGCCATTCCTGAAGTGATCACACCACCGGGTGAGTTGATGTACAAGTAGATATCTTTGTCAGAGTCTTGGGCATCCAAGAACAATAGTTGAGCGATAACTGCGTTAGCCATATCATCCTGAATTTCACCGGATAACATAATGATTCGGTCTTTTAGAAGACGTGAGTAAATGTCATATGCACGTTCACCTTGTGGTGAGTTTTCAATGACAGTTGGAACTAAATTCATATCCATACTCCTCCTTTGATAATTTTAAATTATATCAAGTTATAAAAGTCATTCTACATTAAAGGTCAATAAAGGTCAAAGACTTTGCTTGATGATAATTAAGCGATCGATTCACGTGAGTATTTGTGTAAATCAACTTCTTTATTGTAGTTCATGTTGGTGTCTTCTGGGAAGTAAACACCATACCAAAGAATGAAAGTGTAGATGGTAAAGATCTTCTGCATACTGGACTTACCTTCCATGTGTTCTTTTAGAATGTAGTCTAATTCGTCCACGTTGAAGAACTTCTTAGCAATGTCAGAATGAAAGGCTTCTTCAATTTTAGCATGATATTTAGGTTCCTTGATCCATTGAGCGATTGGTGATGGGAAACCAAGTTTTTCTTTATCAGCGACCACCTTTGGAACTTGTGAGGAAGCTGCTTTTCTAAATGCAGCTTTGGTAATTGGATTACCATCCTTATCAAAGGTGATTCGCGTCTTAGTTGGCATTGTTTGCGCAAAGGCGGCAACTTCCTTATCAACTAATGGAGTACGAACTTCAAGGCTGTTAGCCATACTCATACGATCAGCTTTATGCAAGATATCAAATGGTAACCAGGTATTAATGTCAAAGTATTGTTCTTGGGTTACTTCATCTTTGCCAGCAACTTCGTCAAAGATGTGTTTAGTGTACTCACCAGTATCAAAGTTAAGTGACTTATCCTTTAAGACACGATCACGATCATGTTGATCAAAGACATAGTTAACCCGGTAGTAACGTTCATAAAGTGGTTCGGCACCACGCATTAAGAAGCGACGTCCGTGGAAGCGTGGGAACATTGAGGCCATCTTACCGAGAGCTGTTCTTACAAACTTAGGAACCATTTTTTGATATTTCTCAAAAGTGAAGGCTTCTAGGTAGGTATTGTAACCACCGAAGAATTCATCGGCACCTTCACCAGAGAGAGACACAATGAGGTCTTTTCGTGCACTGTGTGATAAGTAGTAAAGTTGTGGTGCAGATGGGTTTGATAGAGGTTCGTCCATGTAGTACATCATGGTAGGAAGAAAATCAAAGTAATCATCGCCATCAATGGTGGTAGCGGTATTTTTCTGCCCGATTTCCTTAGCAAATTTAGTTGACCAGCTTAATTCACTGTACTTAGAACCGTTAAAACCAAGTGAGAAGGATTGCATCGGTTTGATTTTAGCAGCTTCGTTTAAAACGTAACTGGAGTCAACTCCACTTGATAGAAAACTACCTAATGGAACATCGGAAGCCATGTGGACCTTGACACTGTCATCAACGAGTCCTTCGATTTTTTTAGCGTCACCATCGATGGTTTGAGAGTCATCAATGTGATCGTAATTGTATTTGTAGAATGTGTCAGTGGTAGTTTTTCCATCTTTATAGATGAAGTACTGTCCTGGCATAACCTTGTAGACATTCTTGAACATTGTTTCTGCTGAAGGAATGAATTCAAAGCTAAGATGAACCGGGAGCAGTTTTGTATTAATTTCTTTTTTGAAATTAGGGTTAGCCAAAAAGGCCTTGATTTCTGATCCCCACATAAAGTTCTTACCGTCATCATAGTAATACATTGGTTTAATCCCAAAGTGATCTCTGGCACCGAATACCTGATGCTTTTTGGAATCATAGATGGCAAAGGCGAACATTCCACGGAGCTTAGAAAGTAACTTCTTAGGACCCCATGCTTCGTATCCACGAATTAAAACCTCTGAATCACAATCAGTATCGAATTCCTGGCCAGCTTCAATTAGTTCTTTTTGTAAATCTTTGTAATTATAAATTTCACCATTAAATGTTAAGACGTCGGTGTCATTGTCACCAAACATTGGTTGGTGACCGTTGGCAAGGTCAATAATTGATAAACGCCGAAATCCCATCGAGACATCTTCGTTTTGGAAGAATCCATCATCATCTGGACCACGATGTTTAATTCTTTGAGCCATATTTTTGATAGTATCCTTTGGGATATTATCTTGGTTAATATAACCAGTAAATCCACACATAGTATCTTCTCCTTTTTAAATTGCTTACTTACTTCTGCATTAACTTCAATAACTATCTTAAGTTGTTCACACACAAAAGGCTAGCTAAGCATGGCTAGTCTAAACAAAATATTAATAATTATGTCTATTTAAGGGTTACATCACGGGTTACATTGCCTTTATATCAGTATTTTCATGATGTAATTGTCTAACTAATTCTTAGACGACCGTTTGACCGTCATTCGCTTAAGTGGGAATAAAATTCCTAAAATCAAGCCAGCACTTAGTGTTAATGAAAACATAATTATACCAATAATAGTTCCAATTTTCATCATTAAATCATGACTAAGCATGGCGTCAAGGTTAATAACGCAGCCAATCAGAAAAATAACTAGCCATAGAATGGGTGATAAAATTTCAATTTTTTTCATCAATGGCTTGTCATCTGTGATGGTTTTCCAATTCTTTTCGTAAAGGATGATGACACAAAGATCAATTACGAAGAGGGGAATTAACCATAAGTCGTGGAGATTAAACGGCAAAATGAATAAGACTACCCCAATTACTAGTAAAACTAGCTCAAAGAAGTAGGCGTATTTAGAAATATAGCCGTAACGTTTGATTCGGATCATTTTCTGTCTAAATGTTAATTTTGATTGGGATGAACTCTTGGACTTGGATCCAATTAGTTCATTAGTTGAGATGTCATAGAGATTCGCTAACGCTGTGATGGCATCTTGATCAGGTCTGCTTCGACCATTTTCCCATGCTGAAATGGTCTTACGAGACACGTTGAGTTTTTGGGCCACTTCAGCCTGAGTAAGGTTATTTTGATTTCGATATTTTTTTAGCTTTTCGTTTAATTTCATGCTGATTTCCTTACTAGAATAGTATCAATTTTCTTCTATTATACTGGCAAATTGAGCGAAATTAAAAGCAGTGAGGGTTAATCTCTCACTGCTTTTATGCGCATGGACGGAATCGAACCGTCATCTTAAGAACCGGAATCTTACGTGCTATCCATTACACTACACGCGCAGTACATTCTTAAATATAGTAGATTAGAGGAAAAAACTCAAGATAATAATGGTTTTTTAATTACAAATCGGGTTAGTTTTTGCTATACTATCTCTGGTGATGAATTTCGAATTCATTGTCACAATTTTATCGCTTGCGGCTTGTCGTTTGGTGTTTTTAATCACTGACATGATTTGGCAAAAGTGTTAAGATGTGAATGTATTAAAATTTGATTATTCCAAAAGGAGGAAGCATATTATGACTACAAAAATTGGTCTTAATGGTTTCGGAAGAATTGGTCGTCTAGCATTCAGACGTATCCTTGAATTAAATTCAAGTGATATCGAAGTCGTAGCAATTAATGATTTAACTACCCCTTCAATGTTAGCTTACCTATTAAAATATGACTCAGTTCATGGTCGTTTTGACGGTGACGTTTCAGCTACTGAAGATGCAATTATCGTTAATGGTACTCGTATCCCAGTTTATGCAGAACGTGACGCAAAGAACATTCCTTGGGTTAAGAATGATGGTGTTGACTTCGTACTTGAATGTACCGGTTTCTACACATCAAAAGAAAAGGCACAAGCTCATCTTGATGCCGGTGCAAAGCGTGTCTTGATTTCAGCTCCTGCTGGTCAAATGACTACTGTTGTTCCTGGTGTTAACATGGACGACTTAACTTCAGAAGACAAGATTGTTTCTGCTGGTTCATGTACCACTAGTTGTTTAGCACCTATGGCTTACTGGTTGAACAAAGACTTCGGCGTTAAGTTAGGTACTATGACTACTGTTCATGCTTACACTGCTTCACAAGCACTTCAAGATGGCCCACGTAGTGCTAAGTTACAAAATAACCGTGCCGCTGCTATTAACACTGTACCTCACTCAAGTGGTGCTGCTAAAGCTATCGGTTTGGTTATCCCTGAACTTGATGGTGTCCTTAAGGGTCACGCA
The DNA here is from genome assembly GCF_000814735.1 of Fructilactobacillus fructivorans. Taxonomy (NCBI): domain Bacteria; kingdom Bacillati; phylum Bacillota; class Bacilli; order Lactobacillales; family Lactobacillaceae; genus Fructilactobacillus; species Fructilactobacillus fructivorans. The sequence goes on along the minus strand of NZ_JOJZ01000019.1, from coordinate 132,617 downwards.
CAACGTGTTGCCGTAGCTGATGGTTCATTAACTGAATTAGTAGCTATCTTAGACAAGAACGTTACTGCTGAAGAAGTTAACGATGCTATGAAGAGCCATGTTAACGATGCCTTTGGTTACGCTAACGATTACATGGTTTCAACTGATGTTATCGGAGACTCACACGGGTCAGTATTTGATCCAGGTCAAACTGAAATCACCCAAAGTGGTGACACACAATTAGTTAAGACTGTTGCTTGGTACGATAACGAATGGGGCTTCACTTGCAACATGGTTCGTACCTTGTTGAAATTTGCTACTCTATAATTTTAGATTGCAACTTTGAAAAGGCGGAGGAGGGAAATCTCTTCCGTCTTTTCCTTTATAAAATATAATTAAACATTGGAGGCAATCACGATGGCAAAAGTAATCGTTGACGATTTAGATGTTCAAGGCAAAAAAGTTCTAATGAGAGTCGATTTTAACGTTCCGGTTAAGGACGGTAAAATTGGTGATGATAACCGAATTGTTGCTGCACTTCCTACAATCAAGTACGTAATTGATCATGGTGGTAAGGCAATTCTGTTCTCTCACTTAGGCCGAATTAAAAAAGAAGACGACAAACCAGGTTTGTCACTTCGTCCAGTCGCAGAAAAGCTAGCTGAGTTGCTTGGCAAACCAGTTACCTTTGTTCCTGTTACTGAAGGTCCACAACTTGAAGAAGCTATTGACAATATGTCAGATGGCCAAGTCCTTTTGGTACAAAATACTCGTTATGAAGACGTTGTAAATGGTGAAAACGTTAAACGTGAATCTGGTAATGATCCTAAGTTAGGTGAATACTGGGCTTCACTTGGTGATGAATTCATTAATGATGCGTTCGGAACTGCTCATAGAGAACATGCTTCAAACGTTGGTATTGCCAAGGCAATGGAAAAAGCAGGGAAGCCAGTTGCTGCCGGATACTTGATGGAAAAGGAAATTAAGTTCTTAGGTAACGCTGTTGATAATCCTAAGCATCCATTCATCGCAATTCTTGGTGGTGCTAAAGTTTCTGATAAGATTGGTGTTATTGACCACTTGTTAGATAAAGCCGACAAGATCATCATTGGTGGTGGAATGACTTATACTTTCTATGCTGCTAAGGGCATTCCTACTGGTAACTCACTTGTTGAAAAAGACAAGATTGATGTTGCCAAAGATATCCTTAAAAAGGCTGGCGATAAAATCGTCCTACCCGTTGACTCAGTTGTAGCTGATAAGTTCTCAAATGATGCTAAAGCTGAAATCGTTGATGGTGGAATTCCTGATGGCATGATGGGTCTTGACATTGGACCTAAGAGTATTAAATTATTCGAAGATGTTCTAAAAGACGCTAAGACGGTCGTTTGGAATGGACCAATGGGTGTCTTTGAATTTCCTAAGTTTGCTAAGGGAACCTTGGCAATTGGTGAATTCCTAGGTACCTTGAAGGATGCTACTACCATTGTTGGTGGTGGAGATTCAACTGCTGCTGTTAAAGAATTGGGTGTTGCTGATAAGTTAACCCATATTTCAACTGGTGGTGGAGCTTCACTTGAATACCTTGAAGGTAAGACACTTCCAGGGATTGCATCAATTTCAGATAAAAAATAATTTAAAAAGTCATCGATTTATTCGATGACTTTTTTTGTCTGTGTCAATTTTCTAGCTTATTGCTTCTCTTTCGGCTAAAATATAGATAAAGATGAATTACGAAAGGAGAAGTATCATGCGTATTCCTTTTATTGGTGGGAACTGGAAAATGAACTTGTCTTTAGATGAAGCGGTTCAATTTGTAATCGATATTAAAGATAAGTTACCAGATCCTAAGAACGTTGAGACTGCTTTAGCAGCTTCACCATTGTTTCTTGAATCAATGCTTAAAGCCAATGGATCTAGTCCATTGCATGTCACAGCCGAAAATTGTTTTTACAAAAATGAAGGTGCTTATACGGGGGAAGTAAGTCCCAAGGCACTCAGCCAGATGGGAATTCCATACGTCATTGTAGGACATTCTGAGAGACGTCGTTACTTTAATGAAACCAACGATATCATCAATAAGAAGGTTCATGCGGTTCTAAGCAACGGAATGCGTCCCATTCTCTGTTGTGACGAGACGATGGGTCGGCTTGAAACTGGTGATCGAATTCACTGGGTTGTTAATCAAGTGACGGCTGGGTTAAAGGGTATTTCTGAAAAGGACGCTTTAAAGGTTGTCATTGCTTACGAACCAAGCTGGGCTATCGGCACTGGTCACAGTGCGTCAACTACTGAAGCTGAAGAAGGATGTTATTTAATCAGACAAACTTTGGCTGACATCTATTCGGATGATGTTGCTAATCAGATCAGAATTTTGTACGGTGGTAGTGTTGATCCTGATAACATCGTTGCTTTGATGAAACAGATTGATATTGACGGCATTTTAGCCGGAAAGAGCAGTCTTAAATCTAAGGAATTTTTAGAGCTAGCAAATTACCAAGATTTACAAAATAAATAGTTATTATGATTGCAACTTAAGGTCTAAACTAATAGAATTAAGTTGACCTTTAAATATAGGTAACAAATTCACTAAGGAGAGATAACATGTCAATTATTTCTGATATTTATGCTCGCGAAGTGTTGGATTCACGTGGTAATCCAACTGTTGAAGCTGAAGTTTACACAGAAGACGGTGCAATGGGCCGTGGAATCGTCCCATCAGGTGCCTCAACCGGTGAACACGAAGCTGTTGAACTTCGTGACGGAGACAAAAATAGATATATGGGCAAAGGTGTTACTAAAGCTGTTAGCAACGTTAACAACATCATTGCAAAAAAAATCGTTGGTTTTGATGTAACTGATCAATTAGGTATTGACCAAGCTATGATCAAGCTTGATGGTACTCCTAACAAAGCTAAGTTAGGTGCTAACGCAATCTTGTCTGTTTCAATTGCTGCTGCTAGAGCCGCAGCCGACGAACTTGGTGTTCCATTGTATAACTACTTAGGTGGTTTCGATGCACATGTTCTTCCAACTCCAATGATGAACGTTATCAATGGTGGTAAGCATGCTAACAACAAGGTTGATTTCCAAGAATTCATGATTATGCCAATTGGTGCAAAAACATTTAGAGAAGCCGTTCGGATGGGATCAGAAACTTTCCATAACTTAAAGGCTATCTTGGCAGAACGTGGATACTCAACCGCTGTTGGTGATGAAGGTGGATTTGCACCTGATTTGAAGAATAACGAAGAGCCATTTGAAATCTTAGTTGAAGCTATTAAACGTGCTGGATACAAGCCTGGTAAGGACATTTCAATTGCCTTTGACTGTGCGGCTTCAGAATTTTACAACGCTGACACTAAGAAGTACAACCTGGTTGGTGACGGTAAGTCATACACTGCTGATGAATTCATCACTTTACTTGATGAAATCGTTGACAAGTACCCAATCATCTCAATCGAAGACCCATTGGATGAAAACGAATGGGAAGATTGGCAAATGGCTACTAAACGCTTAGGTAAGAAAGTTCAAGTTGTTGGTGATGATTTGTTCGTTACTAACACTGAATACTTATCAAAGGGTATCAAGATGAACGTTGCTAACTCAATCTTGATCAAACTTAACCAAATCGGTACTTTAACTGAAACTGTTAATGCCGTTAACATGGCTAAGGAAGCTAGTTACACTGCAATTATTTCTCACCGTTCTGGTGAAACTGAAGATACCACTATTTCAGACTTAGTTGTTGCTTTAAACACTGGCCAAATCAAGACTGGTTCAATGAGCCGTGGTGAAAGAATTGCTAAGTACAATCAATTGATGAGAATTGAAGATCAATTAGGATCAGTTGCTGTGTACAAAGGAATTAACTCATTCTACAACTTGAGCCCAGAAGCTAAAGAAGCAATCATTAAAAAATAATAAAATTAAAACACCTTCGTTATGAAGGTGTTTTTTTGTACATAAATTCATAAGTTTCGAATCCGCCTGCGTATCTAATTACAGAAAGAGGAGGAGAAATATGAATATCACAAAAAAGTTTCCACTGTTTTTAGCATTAATTGTTGCTACCGTTGGTTTGTCAATGAGTTTTTTTGCACCAATTACGAAAGCAAGTGAGTATACCATTACCGCTCACAAGCATTGGATTAATCAGGATGGAGTAAGGGATTCATCCTACGCCTTTGATATTGCAAAGGTGAACGTTAAGAATCGAGCTGACATCAAAGCTCCGATCATTCCGGGGTTCCATTTAGACACAAGTATTGCACCAATCTATATCGGGAGGGACGTGGTGGTCTTTAATTACAATAAAGATGAAAAAATTCCTGATCCAGTTCCAACCCCACCGGTGCCAATTATACCCGTTCCTAGTGATAATAAGCCAGAACCAAAGCCAATTCCTAATCATGATGAGAAAAAGCATACCCCGGTCGTACCCATTCCGGTTAAACCAAGCCACCATCATGATGAGAAGCATGAGAAGGGGAATAACGAAGATCATCATATTCCACTAAAACCTACTAAAAAGAATCACAATCCCAAACGTGAAGAAAAGATCGAGAAGCCTTCGAAAAAGCAACCTTCCAAAGATCGTTTAGTCTTTCCTAAGCACCCAGGTCACACTCGTTCTACTGATGGGATGATAAGTCATAACAATAACCAAATTTCTGATGATCACATCAATCATCATTTGAGAAAGTCCACAACTAATTGGTCAGAAATTCATGATCATCGGGTTACTAATAACGCAAATCACCGAACCCAATCCACTTTTAAAAATAATAAAAGTACTACTGATCGTCGTCATCACTCTCAGAGTTTACCTCGAACGGGTGAAAAAAGTAGTTGGTTCTTATCATTGATTGGGGTAGTACTCTTATTAGTTAGTTCAGTTTGGTTCATTAGGATCAATCGGACCGGAAAATAGGATGGACTAGAAATAACTCCGCATTTATGCTAAACTAATTAAAGTATTGATAAGCCTGTTTAGCTAATGGGTAGGAGGCATTTTTTTGAATAATCTTTTGATGATATTATTATGGATCGTTAGTATCCTCATTATTGGTGCAGTTTTAATGCAACCTTCTAAGAATAATGATGCAATGTCATCACTCTCTGGTGGTGCGAACGATTCTTCCTCTGAGTCCAAGCCTAGGGGCTTTGAGGCATTTATGCAAAAAGTGACTGTGGTACTAGGAATTTTGTTCTTTGGTATTGCATTAATTCTGATGTGGATTTCATCACATTAATAAAAAAACCTCCTGTTAAGCAGGGGGTTTTTGTATTTAAAGCGGATTACTAGCGTTTATTAAAGAATGAGATTTATAATTGACTATAAGTCAATTGGATTGTAGAGGAAAATATATTGCAAGATAATAAGTTAAAAAATGAAATTGAACAGGAGTTACAATCACATCCTGATCAAAGTTATAGTGTTGAAAAATTAGCTGATGACTTGAATTACCATGGATCATCAGCTTTCAAGTTAATTGTTTCAGAGCTTGCTGCCCTGGAGCGTGACCGTGCCGTAGTGGTAACTGGGAACGGTGATTTTAAAATTAATCCTAGTGAATTAAAGTTAGAAGGAATTTTTCATTCTAACCCTAAGGGTTTTGGATTTGTAAGATATGATGATGAGTTACCAGATGCATTTATTGCACCAGATGAGACCATGCATGCGATGAACTTGGATAAGGTTGAGATTCAGATCACTAAGCCAGGGGAAAAAGATTCTGATCGTGGACCGCAAGCTAAAGTGGTTAATATTCTGGAACACCACTATACCCATGTGGTAGGAGAATTTCGTCAGACTGACAATGACCATGGTTACTTAGGTCAAGTTATTTTAAAGGATAAGAAGCTCTCGGGTCTCAAATTTTACGTTGTTGATGCTGGACTTCATCCAACTCCAGGAGAAGTGGTTACTGCCGATATCACTGAGTATCCTAGTAACGAACATCCTGATTACATGGTTGGAATCGTTAAACAGGTTATCGGAAGTGTTGACGATCCTGGGATTGATATCCTTCAGGTAGTTTATGCCCATGATGTTCCATCCCAATTTCCTGAAGATGTTTTGGAAGAAGCTGACGCCATTCCGGATCATGTTCTACCAGAGGAAACCAAGGGTCGCGAAGATATCACTGATCAAGACTTAGTCACCATAGATGGTGAATCATCAAAAGACTTAGATGATGCCGTTACCGCATGGAAGTTGCCAAACGGAAACTATCATTTAGGGGTTCACATTGCTGATGTTAGTCACTACGTTAAGCAGGGAACTCTCTTGGATCGTGAAGCGTATAAGCGTGGAACGTCAGTGTACTTAACCGATCGTGTTATTCCAATGTTACCGCGTCGTTTATCAAACGGAATCTGTTCCCTTAATGAAGGACAACTTCGTTTGTGCTTGAGTTGTGATATGGAAATTAACCAACAGGGTAAAGTGATTAAGAAACGAATTCATCCTAGTGTGATGAAGTCAAAAGCTCGAATGACGTACACTGCCGTTAATAACATTCTTGAATCAAAAGACAAGAAAACTCGGGAAGAATACCATGATTTAGTACCAATGTTTGAAACCATGGCTGAACTACACCGAATTTTATACAAACAAAGAAAACGTCGTGGTGCAATCGACTTTGATGATGATGAGGCAGAAATCATCATGAACAAGGAAGGTAAGCCAGTTGACATTAAACTGAGAACTAGAGGTTTGGCTGAAAGAATGATTGAATCATTCATGTTGGCCGCCAACGAAACGGTTGCCGAAACATATTATAAGCTTAAGGTTCCGTTCATTTATCGTGTCCATGAAACCCCAGATCCAACTCGGGTTAAGGATTTCTTTGAATTCTTGACTGCCTTTGGAATCGAGGTTAAAGCAGATCCAGATCACTTGACTCCTAAGACTTTGCAAAATATTTTAGGTAAAGTGAAGGGATTGCCTGAGGAAACGATGGTATCAGTAATGATGCTTCGAAGTTTGCAACAGGCGAAATACAGCGACAAGTGTGTGGGTCATTTTGGTTTAGGTGCCAAGTATTACACCCACTTTACCTCACCAATTCGTCGTTACCCTGATTTGTTTGTTCACCGCTTGATTCATTATTATGAAGATAATGGAATTAACGATGAAACCCGCCAAACTTACGCGGATCAAGTTGGAGAAGTAGCTGTGCATTGTTCTGAGACTGAACGTCGTGGAGTTGATACTGAACGTGACGTTGACTCAATGATGAAAGCAGAATACATGACCCAACACATTGGTGAAGAGTACGATGCCGTCGTATCATCAGTAATGAAATTTGGGATGTTCGTTGAACTACCAAACACCGTTGAAGGTTTGATTCACATTAGTAAGATGGACGATGATTACTACGAATACGTTGAAAAGTACATGGCACTGGTTGGGCGAAACACACGGAGAACCTACAAGATCGGACAGACTTTACGGGTTAAATGTGTTGCGGCCGACGTTGATCAGATGACCGTTGACTTTGAAATTGTTAAACCAGAAGATGCACCACTGAGTGAACTTTTGCCAAAACAAGAGCATAAAAATGACAAACATCATCACAGTGGAAAGCATTCCGATGGAAAGAATCGTCGTCAGAGTTATAAGAATCAAGATCGGAGAAAGAACGGTAAAAAGGGACATTCATTTAAGATCAGAACCAAACCATCTAATAGTCGTAAAAAATAGGAGATGGGATCATGGCTAGAAAAAAGCATCAACCAACTGAAAAAAATGTAATGGCAACCAATCGAAAGGCTCGACATGATTACTTTATTTCAGACACCTATGAAGCTGGAATATCGTTAACTGGAACTGAGATTAAATCGGTTAGAGCACGTCGAATGAATTTAAAGGATGGCTTTGTGCAGATTCGAAACGGACAAGCATATTTGATGAACGTTCACATTAGTGAGTATGCACAGGGAAATCAATTTAATCATGATCCATTACGTAATCGAAAGTTATTGTTGCATAAAAAAGAGATCAAGAAGCTTGGTGAAGCCACATTGACCAAGGGAATTACCATTGTTCCTCTGAAGGTTTATCTAAAACACGGTTACGCCAAGGTGCTCATTGGAGTGGCTAAAGGTAAACGCGAATACGATAAACGTGAAACCATCAAGCAGCGTGATACTCAACGGCAGATTGATCGTGTTATGAAACATTACTAGTTAATTAAGGAGTGCTTTGGTACTCTTTTTTTGTTTACCAAGAAAGCGCTCTCTTATGGTAAAATGTAATTGAGGTGTTGGAAGTGAAACCGTTTATTCATAATGACTGGTGGCCAGTGTTGGAACCAGAATTTAAGAAACCATATTATCAAAAATTAAGACATTTCTTGGTGGAAGAATACAATAATAAAACCATCTATCCAGAAATGCATCACATTTTTCAAGCATTTGAGTGGACTCCGTTTAGCAAGGTGAAGGTCGTTATTCTAGGTCAAGATCCTTATCATGGCCCACATCAAGCTAATGGACTTAGTTTTTCGGTGATGCCAGGTGTCGCTGTTCCACCATCACTAAAAAATATTTATAAGGAACTACAAAGTGATCTTGGGATTAAACCGGTTAACCATGGTTACTTAAAGAGCTGGGCTGAACAGGGCGTTTTGTTGCTGAACTCGGTTTTAACCGTTCAGGATGGAGTTGCATTTTCTCATCGTGGAAAAGGTTGGGAGAGATTAACTGATTACGCGATTGAGCAACTCTCTAAGCGACCCGAACCCGTTGTTTTCATTCTATGGGGCCGAGCTGCTAGAGATAAGATCAAATTGATTAATACCGACGCTAACATTGTCATTCAATCTGCTCACCCTAGTCCTTTATCTGCTAATCGTGGTTTCTTTGGCTCCAAGCCATTTTCAAAAACGAACGAAGCACTTGAAGCGATGGGGGAGAAACCAATTAACTGGAAATTACCAGAACACGTCACTGCCACTAATAAGGAGAGTTAATTATGGACCTTTTTGATAGTTTGAAAGCAAAGATCAATGGTAAGAACATCAAATTAGTATTTCCCGAAGGAGAAGATCATCGAATTGTTGAAGCCGCAAGCCGACTTAAGAAAGACCATCTGGTTGAGCCTACGTTATTAGGCGACCCTCAGGCAATTAAACAGGTTGCTGATGAAAATGGGATTGATTTAGATGGGATTACAATTATTGATATTAATAATGTTGATCCAGCAACATTTAACCAAATGGTTGATTCATTGGTTAAGCGTCGAAATGGCAAAACCGATGAAAAGACCGCCCGTGAGTGGTTAAAAGATCCCAACTACTTTGGAACTATGATGGTATACATGGGGACCGTTGACGGAATGGTTTCAGGAGCAGCTCATCCTACTGGTGACACGGTTCGTCCTGCTTTACAAATTATTAAAACTAAGCCAGGAGTAAAATTAATCAGTGGGGCCTTTGTGATGCAAAAAGGTGACACACGTTACTTGTTTGCCGATTGTGCCATTAACATCGAGTTAGACGATCAACAACTCGGTGAGGTAGCGGTTGAAAGTGCTCATACAGCCCGTTTGTTTGATATTGATCCTAAAGTTGCTCTCCTAAGTTTCTCAACGAAGGGTTCAGCAAAGGGTCCTGAAGTTGATAAGGTGCAAAGCGCAACTAAGATTGCTCAAAGGTTGGATCCGGACACGCCGATCGACGGTGAATTGCAGTTTGACGCTGCCATTGTTCCTTCAGTTGCTAAGAGTAAGGCACCAGGATCAGATGTTGCTGGTCAGGCAACGGTCTTTGTCTTTCCAGAGCTTCAGTCCGGAAACATTGGTTACAAGATTGCCCAACGATTGGGTGGTTTTGAAGCTATTGGGCCAATTCTTCAAGGATTAAATCAACCTGTTTCTGACCTATCGCGAGGATGCAATGCTGAAGATGTCTACAAGGTAGCCATCATTACGGCTACTCAAGCACTTTAATTCGAGGCGATTTATTTGATTAAATTTAAAGTCGATAGTCCTGAACAAACCGAAAAATTAGGTGAGGAACTCGCTCCAGATTTAAAAGCCGGAGATGTCATTTTACTTGATGGTGATCTGGGTGCGGGTAAAACAACCTTTACAAAGGGACTGGGTAAAGGACTTGGCATTAAGCGAAACATTAAAAGTCCTACCTTTACCATTATTCGGGAGTACAAGAATGGGCGATTACCCCTTTATCACATGGACGTCTATCGTCTTGAAGAAGGCGGAGCCGACGAGTTGGGTTTAAACGAATACTTCAATGGTGACGGAGTGAGTGTTGTGGAATGGTCGAAATTTGCGGAGGATGAACTTCCTGACGATTACTTACGGATTAAGTTCACCAGAAATGATGAGTTAGGTGATAATGATCGGACAATTGAAATGACTGCTAGTGGTGGTCACTTTAATGCGATTCTAAAGTCGGGGGATTTGAACCTTGGCAGATGATGAAATCACAATCCGAGCCGCTAATTCCAAGGATGCTGCTCCATTAATTAAATTAATGAAACAGTTAAGTAAAGAATCGAAAAATTTCACCACTGACGTTCAGGTTGATCAATTGACTGCTGAAACCGAAGCTCAGGCGATTGATGCTGTTAACGCCACGGGGACTAATCTCATTATGGTGGCGGTTGCCGGAACAAAGCTAATCGGAGTTTTAAGTATCAGTCAGGTTGCTCCTACTGTCGGTGAACTTGGAGTAGCAATTTTATCCGATTATCAAGACATGGGACTTGGCACCTACTTGATTCAAGAAGCCATTGATTGGATTGCTAATTTTAGTCAATTGGACGAATTAACTTTATCGGTTCTAAAAACCAACCAGGGCGCGTTTCGATTGTATAAAAAACTAGGATTTGTCGTTACTGGTCAAGATGATCACGTAATTGAAATGAAAATGAACATAAAAAAAGGCTGAGAATAAATCTCAGTCTTTTTAAATGGATTTAACAAACGGTTTAATGGCATTTTTACCAAACTGTTGGTATTCGTAAATTAGGATATTAGCGCACGCTAGGCTGTCGTCTAAGGCGTTGTGGTGGTGCTGTAATTCGATTCCTAAATTTTGACTAACCGTGTTTAGTTTATGATTAACAAATCCAGGATAAAACTTTTTTGAAGTTTTAACGGTATCAAGAGTTTGGTAGTGAGGTTGTCTTAAACCATATCGCTCCAAACTTTTCTTTAAGACACTGTTATCAAAATTATTGTTATGAGCAATCACCAGTTTGTTTCGATCGAAGAGGGGATTAATTTGGTCCCAAACTTCTGGAAACGTTGGTGAATCGACTACATCTTTTTCGTGAATACCATGAACGTTGATATTTCGCCAGTTAAACTCACATTCGGGATTGATTAATGAGTAAAACTCATCAACCACTTCGTCGTTTCTTATGATCGTTAGTGCAACCGAACATGCACTAGCACGCTTTCCAGCAGCGGTTTCAAAGTCGATTGCCGCAAAATTCATTTAAATGATCCTCTCTAATTAAGCTTAAGTCCGTCGGTAATTAATTGAATTGGAGCGTGATCCGAACCCATCACGTTACCTAAAATATTTGATTCAGCCACGTCGTTTTGAATGGAGTCAGAAACTAGGAAATAGTCCATTCTCCAACCACGATCACGTGCTCGTTCGTCGTATCGATAACTCCACCAAGTGTAGGCACCACTTTGGTGAGGATGGAGGGCTCGAAATGTGTCGACAAATCCTGAAGCTAAAAGACGACCAAAATCATCACGTTCTTGTTGTGTGTACCCAGCTTTATGATGATCTTCTTCAGGATCGTCAATATCGATTGGCTGGTAGGCGACGCTCATGTCACCACCAATTACGACTGGCTTAGTGCCAGTGAGTTTGTTGACAAAGGTAATAAATTTTTGATCCCAATCAAGGCGATAATCAAGTCTTTGTAACTCTTCGCCTGAGTTGGGAACGTACGTGTTAATTAAATAAAAGTCAGGATATTCAAGGGTTAGGCAACGACCTTCAACATCAGTATCAGTCCCATCAACGCCATAAATGACGTTTTGAGCCTTATGCTTGGTGAAAGTTGTTACTCCAGCGTAACCAGGGCGTTCAGCTGAATCCCAGTATTGATAGTAATTACCAGGAACTTCTAGAGCGATATCATTTTCATGAACCCGAGTTTCTTGGACGTTAAAAAAGTCAGCATCAATTTCATTGAAAAATTCGTAAAAATTCTTTTTAACTGCGGATCGTAAACCATTTACATTCCATGAGATAAAATTCATTGTATCCCCTCCTTCAATGCCAGTATATCACGATCGGAAGTGTTTAAATAATGATAACGTGCTAGAATATAGTGTGTATATTTAGAAAGGAAAATGACGATGGTTGAAGACTTAACAAACAAATTCAAGGAGATTGAAATCTTAAAAGATGAGCCACTTTTCAATTATTCTTGGACTAAGACTGGTGGAAAAGCTGATTTTCTCGCATTTCCCTCATCATTTAAAGAAACCGAAGAATTATTAAACTATGCAAACGAAATTAAAATGCCAATTACGGTGCTGGGCAATGCCAGTAATCTGATTGTTCGAGATGGCGGAATTCGGGGATTAACAATTATCCTCACTAAAATGAATGCCATCCGAACTGAGGACCATCGGGTAATTGCGGAAGCAGGGGCTGCTTATATTGACGCAACCAAAGCCGCTCAAAAAGCTGGCTTAACCGGCCTAGAATTTGCGGCTGGAATTCCAGGAAGTGTTGGTGGTGGTGTGTTCATGAACGCCGGAGCTTACGGTGGAGAAACCCAGTATGTCTTGGAGTCAGCAACGGTTTTGACCCCACAGGGTGAGATTATTGTTTTAGATAATGATCAATTGGATTTTGGGTATCGTCATAGTAGTATCCAAGACTATGGTGATGTGGTACTAGAAGCCACTTTCAAGTTGGAACCTGGTAATAAGCCAGAAATCCAGAGTGAAATGGATCATCTAAACTACCTCAGAAGATCGAAACAACCGTTAGAGTGGCCTTCATGTGGAAGTGTTTTTAAACGCCCCAAGGGTTATTTTGCTGGTAAACTAATCCATGATGCTGGCCTGCAGGGATATCGATCTGGTGGAGCTGAAGTTTCTAAAAAGCACGCTGGATTTATTATTAACGTTGGTGGTGCCACCGCTACCGATTATTTAAATGTGATTAAACACGTTCAAGAAACGGTTTATCATGATAATCAGGTTCACCTTGAAACCGAAGTCAGGATCATTGGTGAACCAAAATAGGAGGGAAGTAGCATATGGTAATAGTTGAAGCAGTCATCACGTTAATCGTTTTAGTCCTGCTTTCTAGCATTATCTCCCACTATGTCACGAAAATTCCAGTTAGTTTGATTCAAATTTTACTTGGTTTAGGGTTAGCTCTTTTCTTTAAGTTCAAGATTGATTTAAATACTGACTGGTTTTTACTGTTGTTCATTGCTCCGTTATTATTCAATGATGGACGAGATTTTCCGAAGCGTGAGTTATGGGAACTGCGGGGACCGATCTTTGAAAATGCCATCTGGTTAGTCTTTATTACGACCATTATTGGTGGTTATTTTGTCAATTGGCTAGTGCCATCAATGCCACTAGCAGCCTGTTTTGCCTTAATTGCCATTCTATCTCCCACCGATCCGATTGCTGTCCAATCAATTTCAAAACGAGTTCATCTACCAAGTAACATCCTGCATCTGGTATCTGGCGAAAGTTTGATAAACGATGCCAGTGGACTAATTGCGTTTAAGTATGCAATTGCAGCGGTTGTAACAGGATATTTTTCTTTGAAAAATGCAACAGTTGACTTTGTCTATACCGCGCTGGTAGGTTTGATTATCGGAATTGTCGGTATGTCGCTGATCATTGTTTTACGAAACTTATTATTAAAAGTCCATTTTAATGATGTTATCTTTAACGTGGTTCTCCACATTTTGACCCCGTTTATTATCTATGTCATTGCAGAAGATGCTTTACATGCCTCGGGAGTAATTGCGGTCGTTGCGGCTGGAATTATTGATCATTTGCAGACCAATGTCGCTAACACTAAGTCACCCGAGGTAAACCTATTAACGAATCGAACCTGGGATGTCATTGTGTACTGTTTAAATGGAATTGTCTTTCTAATTCTAGGGATTGAGCTGCCGGTTGCTACCCGGGTTGTTATTAATGGATCAGAATATCGAACGCTGGCATCATTCGGAATTGCCTTCGCAGTTTGGGTGGCTTTATTGGTAATTCGAGTGGTTTGGATTTTAGGTTATGAGTTATTTTCATACTATGTAACCAAACGTTCCAATCGAAAGCCAAGTTTGTCAGTGGCCCTTTTAGCCGGAATTTCAGGAGTACGTGGGGCCATTACGATGGCCGGAATTCTTTCTGTTCCTGCTCTCTTATCGGATGGAAAAGCCTTTCCGGATCGTTCGCTAATGCTTTTCATTGCGGCAATGGTAATTGTCATTAGTTTAGTGGCTGCCACTATTATTTTGCCAATTATTTCGCCTGGTGCTAGTCCGCTTGAAACTCGAGCTTCTTTGATTGATAAAGACGAAGATGATGATGAAACAGAAGATGAAGAGGACGAACAAGCGGGTTACGTTTCAGAGGACGATGCGCGCATTTTTATCATTAAAAGTGCCATTGCAAGTCTCGAAAATAACAAAACGAATGATAACGAACGTGCGGTTTACGACACGGTTTTAGACTATCAAGTTGAGTTAAGAAATCTCTTGCGTAAGACTAGGGATGATAGCGCTGAAAGTAAGTCATTAAACGAAGAATTGAGTTTAAGACGGGTCGCTTTAGAAGGAAAACGAAACGCCATTAAAGAACTGTATCGAGAAAAACAAATTTCTAAAGATACGTACTGGATTGCCAATCGTCGAATTAACCGGGAAGAACGGCGGATGTTCGCGAACGGTTATGATGGATACAAAAAGAACCACTGGTATTATCCAGGATGGTTCTCATCGATTCTTCATTCGATTAAGAGTTGGCAGGTTAGTGAGTCCGAAAGTAAGAAAACGAAGAGTGAATTACGGCTGGTCACGGTGGTAGGTGATCAGGCTGCTATTGATGCCATTTCCGACTTTTTGAGTCGAAGTGACATCAATGAGCAAGATTTTGATTCACAAATTATTCACTTTATTATTACCTTTTATCAAAGTCAGATTGAACGAGCTCATTCCTACAATGATCCTGATGAGGATGACGAGGAATATGAGTACCAGCTTCTACGGCTTCGTTCAATTGCTCTTGAGGCTGAGCGGCGCGCGGTGGAAAGGTTGATTAACAATCGTAAAGTTAGCCATGCAATGGGGCTGCACCTGCGTCAGGATATTAATTATAAGGAAACGTTAATGTTAAGTGATAACTAAAAAAGGCCTTGCACTTTAAAGTGCAAGGCCCTTTTGGTTATTCCTTGTTATTACTAATAATGGTGTAAATCCAATATATCATCAACTGCAGAACGGTCATCAAAAAGACAAAGACCAACATGTGCATGTTCCACATGTTTAAGAATGGTCGAATGTACATTCGGGGTGAAAGAATCAGGTAAATGGTATGAACTCGCATGAATCTGCCGATGAACAATCCGATTGAACTGGCTACCGTTAAGATGACAATGGTAACGAAATTCGAAAAGTTGCCTGGCAAATGGATCTTGACATCGATGGCTTTGGCGACATGAACTAAACTCCAGAAACCGATGAACGCACAACTTAGTGCGCTAATCATTAAACAGGTGTACAAAAACCACACATGTGGATCCAGTCTAAGGAGGCCATTAGCTTCGTCTGGATGTAACCAGGCGAGATGCAGAAGGTCGGTTAGAATATAAGGTGAATTTGGATAGAAAAGTAACCACAGAAGTGACAAAAGCCAAAAAACAAAACTGTTTTGATGGGGTTTATTGCCAATGTGAAAACTCAATTCAATGGGAATGTAACCCAACAGTGTATTCAGTGCTAAAAATCCAAATCGTGTATCACGAAGGAATAAGAACAGTAGCACCATCCATCCGATGAAAAATATTCTAACTTGCCATTTTTTGTTTTGTGACATGATAATTCGACCCCTTTTCCTCTATATATAAATTAAACCCCAAATTAAAGAAAAAAACTAGAAATTTAACTATAGAATTAAATTTTTTTAATATTTGGAATTAGCGAAGTGCCTTTATTTAGGTAATAATTCAGTGATATAATAATATACAAACTGGAGGTTGTGCTATGGGGATTGATTGGAGTAGCTTGTTTACGTTACATAATCTAAGCAACTTAATTGATATATTAGTTGTTTGGCTCATTATTTATGAATTGATAATGCTTCTTCGTGGCACTCGCGCGGTGCAGTTATTGCGTGGAATCATTGTCATTATTATCGCAAAAATTGCCAGCTGGTACTTGGGATTAACCATGGTTTCATGGATTCTGGACCAAATTATCAACTGGGGAGTAATTGGATGCATCATCATCTTTCAACCCGAAATTCGACGGGGACTTGAAAAATTAGGTCGTGGATCGGTCTTTAGATCAACTCAGAACCAGGATGAAAAGGCTGAAAAGATGATTAAAGCCTTGGATGGTGCCATTCAGTACATGTCCAAACGCCGAATTGGAGCGTTGATTACCATTCAAATGCATACGGGACTTGAAGAATACATTGAGACTGGAATCAAACTCGATGCAGATATTTCAAGTCAGTTATTGATTAACATTTTTATTCCCAATACACCTTTGCATGACGGAGCGGTCATCATTAAGGATGATAAAATTGCTGCGGCTGCGGCTTACTTGCCATTATCGCAAAGTAATTTAATTCCAAAAGAGTTAGGAACTAGGCATCGTGCTGCCGTGGGAATCTCGGAGGTTTCAGATGCTTTAACAATCGTTATTTCAGAAGAGACTGGGGAAGTCTCCATTACTAGAAATAATGAACTTCTCCGGGGAATGACCCAAGAGGATTACTTGAAGTACTTGAGGAGTCAGTTGATTCCTAGGGAACATCCGGATCAACATCAAACCATCGTAACGCGTGCGATTAGTTTCTTCCAGAAACATTTCGGAGGTGACAAGTAGCTATGAAAAAGTTCTTTCAAAGTAAGTGGTTTTACGCTATCTTGTCACTGATTTTTACCTTTGCACTGTTCTTTTATGTCCATGATGGTAAAAATGACATGGGATTAACTAACAGCACCAGTAGTTCAACTAATACCACTCAGATGGCGGCAAATAAGTCGAAGGATCTCTCGGTTCCATTGCAACTGAATGTCAATTCAGACAAGTATTTTGTGATTGGTTATCCAGAAAAAGTGAACGTTCAATTGTCTGGCCCGTCGGCTTTGGTTACGACTACCGCTAACACTCAGAATTTTAAGGTCTATGCGGACCTTGGTAATTTAGGCCCAGGTGAGCATACGGTGAAACTTCAGCAACAGGGACTTAATTCTGATATCCACAGTAAAATCAAGCCATCCAAGATTCATGTGAATATTCAACCACGACGGACGGTGAAATTCCCGGTAAAGGCTACGTACGATAAGAAAAACATTGCCTCAGGATATAAAGTTGGGAAAGCATCATCTGATGTTAGCTCGGCTAAGGTAACTGGCCCAATTGATCAAATTAATCGCATCGATTCAGTGGTGGCTAAGATAAGTCTAAAACCCAACACCAAAAGTGATGTAAAACAGGATGCGGTGATCGAAGCTCTAGATAAAAAAGGGAAAACCATTAATGTAATTATCACTCCATCTACAAGTGCAGTTGATTTACCTGTCTCAGCGGGTGATAATAAGAGAGTGCCAGTCAAAGTTAACTTAAATAATAAACAGGATGATAAAACGTACGACGTGAAGTGTGATCCATCTGATGTCTTATTGTTAGGTGATAAGGATGCTATTAGTGGGATTAATTCAGTTAATGCTGACGTCGATGTTAGTAAGATGTCCGGTAAGAACACCAAGACGGTTTCGCTTGATACCGGTAATTCTAAGGTGAATGGACTGGATCCATCAACGGTGAAAGTACAAGTAGACGTAAAGGATAAGTAAATCAAAGTGAGGTATTTATGAGATATTTTGGAACAGACGGAATTAGGGGAGTGGCTAATAAAGAGCTAACTCCTGAATTAGCTTTTCGCGCTGGACGAGCTGGTGGATATGCTTTAACTAAGCATAGTGTGACTGATCATCAACCACGTGTTTTGGTCGCAAGGGACACTCGCATTTCTGGTCAAATGTTGGAAGATGCATTAGTAGCCGGAATGTTATCTGTTGGCATTGAAGTTGTCCAGCTTGGAGTTGTCACAACTCCTGGAGTTGCATACTTGGTGCGTGATCAGAGCGCTGATGCGGGAGTCATGATTACGGCCTCGCATAATCCAGCTGAATTTAACGGCATTAAGTTCTTTGGTGGTGATGGATATAAGTTATCTGATTACATTGAAGCGGACATTGAGAAAATTCTTGAAAGTGATCAAGATGATCTTCCCCGTCCTTCAGCTAAAGGATTAGGAACTGCGACTGAATATAGTGAGGCTTCCCAGAAGTACCTTCACTTCTTGTCTCAAACCATTCCAGATGAATTAAGCGGGATTAAAGTTTCAGTTGATGCTGCTAATGGTGCTACTAGTAATTTAGTTCCACGTTTGTACGCTGACCTTGGGCTTGATTTCAAAACCATGGCCACCTCACCCAATGGATTAAACATTAATGATCACGTTGGTTCCACTCATCCAGAACAATTGCAAAAGATGGTAGTTGAAAATGGTTCACAACTTGGGATTGCCTTTGATGGTGATGGTGATCGTTGTATTGCGGTTGACGAAAAGGGTAATATTGTCGATGGTGACAAGATTATGTATATCTGTGGGAAGTACATGGATGCCAATGGTCGTTTAAAGCATGATACGATTGTGACGACGGTGATGAGTAATCTGGGAATGTATAAAGCCATGGAAGCTAACGGTTTGAATAGTGTCAAAACCAAAGTTGGTGATCGTTACGTCGTTGAAGCAATGAAGGCTAACGGTTATAACCTTGGTGGTGAACAGTCTGGACACGTTGTCTTCCTAGACTTCAATACCACCGGAGATGGAATGTTAACTAGTTTACAACTAATGCACATCATGAAAGATACTGGTAAACCACTTTCTGAACTAGCTGATGAAGTAAAGAAGTATCCGCAAAGTTTAGTGAACGTAAAAGTTTCTGATAAGAAGCATGCCATGGATCATGATGACGTTAAGAAAGCAATTGAGAAAGTTGAAAATGAAATGAACGGGAACGGACGAGTGTTAGTTCGCCCTAGTGGGACTGAACCACTGCTCCGAGTAATGGTTGAAGCTCCTACTCAAGAAGAAAGCGATAAGTATGCTAATGAAATTGCGGACGTCGTTAGAGATGATATGGGAATTGAATAATTTAATGATTAGTCAATAAAAGAGTTAACGAGAGTTAACTCTTTTATTATGTTTAAATTTACGTTAAATTTTTCTTTATCAGTGCTATACCAATTTCAACTTATGTTTGACAAACACTTGTGAAACCATTATCATCAAAGATGTTAAGTATATAAATAAAGTTTAAATACATCTATACCAATTTTAAAGAGAGGTCATTCCCATGTGCGGAATCGTTGGAGTTACAGGCAATAAGAATGCAACATCCATTTTAGTTAATGGATTAGAAAAATTACAATATCGAGGATATGATTCAGCTGGAATCTTTGTGGATAGTAAGGACCACAAAGATTACTTAGTGAAAACCACTGGAAGTATCGACGATTTAAAGAAAAAGATTGGACCAGAAGTTCAGGGTACAGCTGGAATTGGACACACACGATGGGCTACTCACGGTGGCGTTAACATCGATAATGCTCATCCACAGTTTTCAGACGATGACCGTTTCTACTTAGTTCATAATGGTGTGATCGAAAACTATGAACAATTGAAGAAAGAATACTTACCAAACGTTAAGTTTCACAGTCAAACCGATACTGAGGTGGCCGTTCAGTTGGTTGATAAGTTTGTCACTGAAGATGGAATGACTACGAAGGATGCTTTCATTAAGATGCTTTCGCTACTTAAGAATTCTTCTTATGCTTTCATTTTAATGGATCGAGATGATCCCGATACTTTGTATGCCGCTAAAAACAAGAGTCCAATGTTGATCGGTTTGTGTGATGGCTTCAACGTGGTATGTTCTGATTCCATTGCCATGTTAGATGTCACCGACACCTTCTTGGAAGTTGTTGATGGAGACGTTGCCATCGTTAAACCAGATAGTGTAACCGTCTTAGATGAAAAGCGGAAGCCCGCTAAGCGGAATCAGTTCAAGGTTACTATTGATCCAAGTGCTTCTGATAAGGGTACATATCCTTACTACATGCTTAAAGAAATTGATGAACAACCCAACGTGATGAGAAAATTAGTCAAAAAATACTTTGATGCGGATGGAAACATGAACGTCGGTTGTGGTTTAATGGATAACATTCTTGATTCTGATCGTATCTATATCGTTGGTGCTGGTACTAGTTATCACGCTGGTCTGGTTGGAAAAGAATTGATGGAAAAGTACACTGGGATTCCAACTGAAGTACACGTTTCTTCTGAGTTTGCCTATGAAGAACCACTTCTTCCTAAGAAGCCATTCTTTATTTTCCTAACTCAGAGTGGGGAAACGGCTGATAGTCGTGAGGTTCTAGTGAACGTTAACAAGCAGCATTTTCCAAGCTTAACGATCACTAACGTTGCTAATTCAACGTTATCACGTGAAGCAACATATACAATGCTGCTTAATGCTGGTCCTGAAATTTCAGTTGCTTCCACTAAGGCTTATACTGCTCAAATTGCCATTCAAGCTATCTTGGCCAAGGCAGTGGGAATGCGTGGTAATCGTCAAGTTGCCAAAGATTTCGACCTAGGTCGTCAACTAGGATTGGTAGCTACCGGAATGCAATCCATCGTTGAAGAAAAAGATAAGATTGATGAAATTGCTAAAAAGTACTTTGTCAATGCTAAACAGGCTTTCTACATCGGACGGGGTGTTGATTACACCGTTTCCCTTGAAGCTGCCTTAAAGCTAAAGGAAATTTCGTATGTTCATGCTGAAGGATTTGCTTCTGGTGAATTGAAGCATGGAACGATTGCATTGATTGAAAAGGGAACGCCTGTGATCGGTATCATTACGCAAAAGAAGACGGCAGGATTAACCCATAGCAACTTGGAAGAGACCGCTGCACGTGGTGCCAATGCACTTACAATTGTCCGTCAGAGTTTAGCTCAGGATGGTGATACGTTCGTCATTCCCGATGTTGATGAATTGTTAACACCACTGTTAAGTGTTATTCCAGCTCAATTGATTGCTTACTACACTAGTCTGAATAAGGGATTGAACGTTGATCGTCCCCGAAATCTTGCTAAAAGTGTTACAGTTGAATAATTTTAAAAGAAGGAGTTGCTTGTTGGCAACTCCTTCTTTTTTGTAAATAGTATTAAATGAAACTATTTACACTTTGACCATACCTTTACATTTGGGTGTTTTTCTCGTATTATTTTATTATCGTGTCAGTTGTAATTTTGAAATTTAGGAAGTAAACCATGGCTGAAGAAAATTATAAAATCAAAGTACAAAATGTCACTAAAGAGTATGACATGTTCAAGACTCAATCTGACAAATTAAAATCATTTTTTTCATTATCAAAGAAGAATAAAATTCACCATTTCTGGTCTTTGATGGGAATTTCTTTTACCGTTCAACCAGGTGAGGCATTAGGAATCATTGGTGTAAATGGTTCAGGAAAATCAACCATTTCAAACATCATTTCGGGAATCATTCCCCAAACCACGGGACTGGTTGACGTTCGGGGCGATACTTCAATTGTTGCGATTAACGCTGGTTTAAGAAAGAATCTAACCGGTCGGGAAAACATTCGAATGAAATCTTTAATGCAAGGACTTACCAATCGACAGATTGATGACATGATGGATGACATCATTGCCTTTGCCGACATTGGAGACTTTGTTGATCAACCTGTGAAGGACTATTCGAGTGGGATGCGTTCACGGTTGGGATTTTCGATTGCCGTTCACATTAAACCAGACATTTTAATCATTGATGAGGCCTTATCCGTTGGTGATGACACCTTCTATCAGAAGTGTGTTGATAAGATTGATCAGTTCAAAGAAGAGGGCAAGACCATCATCTTTGTTTCCCACTCTCTGAAACAGGTTCGGTTATTATGTGACCGAGTGGCCTGGATTAACTACGGTAAGCTTCGTAAGATTGGACCAATGGAAGAGGTTGTTTCTGAATACCAGAAGTTTATTAAATGGTTTAAATCTTTAAGTAAAAAAGAAAAGAAACAATTTCAGAAAAAAGAAAAAACAATTCAAAAGAACTTTGATATTGATAAGTATCAAAAGGAAGTTACTCAGGAATACGCTGAGTCACATCCCCAAGATCATAATCCTGCTAAAACCATTCACAAACGTTTTTATAGTGAAGTGATGCAGGAGAAGATGCCATGGACCGCTAAGATTCTGACGTGGGTTGTTTTATTTGCGATGGTTTTCTTCTGCTTGGTTAACGTGTCGGGACATCCAACAATGGCGGTGGTAAGACACCCAAGCTATATTGTTAATCCAAGTAAGAAGATGCGTTACCAAAAGAAAGACGGTAAGTCAGTGATGGTTACCAAGCACGAGTATAAGCAACTAGAAAAGCATGCTTGGGGACAACGATAAAAATTTTGCTATTATTCAACCGAATAATAGCATTTTTGTTTAGGAGGATGATCTAAATGGCAATGAAAAGTCATGAAACTTTTACCTTAATTGAAGAAATTACCCGGTTAGATGGAACGAAGTACCTCGAAATCAGTAATATGGTTCAAAACGGACGGGCTGAACTTGCGGCTGAACGGAAGATGATTAAGCAGGTCCGTATTCTACAGTTGAATATTCCGCATTCAGTTCACGTGATTAACTATGAAAATTACATTAATCAAAACTATGAAATGCCAGCGGAGAATTTTGATCACTTTGAGGAGTGGAAACGAACGCCAGAAATGGACCAAGAAGTTCAGATGATCCTAAAGGAAAATCACATTGGCTAGCAAGTTAACTTTTGTGAATTAAATCGTTAGTTTTTGTTATCACTCAAGGGCAAATATGGCATAATAAGTGTGGATAATATTTGGAGGCGTTAGTAATGACTGAAAAATTTTTAATTGGAACTTATACCCAAAAGACAAGTAAGGGTGTTTATCAAATTGAATTAGATACCGATCAAAAACAATTAGAGAACGCCCAGTTGATCGCCAAGATCAGCTGCCCAACCTACGTTGTTGAATCAGATGATCATAAAATTTATGCCATTGATCGAAATCAGGATGAATCTGAAACTCGTGGCGGTTTAGCTGTATTTGATGGAAGTACGATGCCAGCTAAATTGATGCAAGAAGACATTGAAGTGGGTCCTTCTCCAGCTTACATTACCGTCGATGAAGGACGAAAGATGGTTTATACTGCTAACTATCATACTGGTAACGTCATTGCATATCACATTGAAGCCGACGGAACGGTTAAGGAATCCCAACGAATTCATGACGATGGGATGACCGGTCCTCTTCCAGAGCAACAAAGTGGTCCTCATCCACATTATGCTGATCTGACTCCTGATGATCGACTCGTGATTTGTGACTTGGGATTGGACCGGGTCTACCTAGATGATGTTTCTGATGAAGGTGAAATTACCCCAGTTAGTGAAGTTCAACTCTCACCTGGATTTGGACCTCGTCACATTGCCTTTGTTGAGTCAGCGGGTAAGGCATACTTGATTGGAGAATTAAGTAGCAAGATTGCCGTCTTAGATTACAACGAAGAAGCTGGGATCTTTACCGTTCAACAAGTGGTTAAGACCATCCCAAATGATTATAAGGATCAAAATGGTGGAGCTGCTATCCGGGTTTCAAACGATGATAAGTACGTATATGTATCTAATCGAGGCCATGATTCCCTTGCCGTCTTTAAGATTTTAGATGATGGGGATTTGGAACGTATCCAGATTATTTCAACTGAAGGTGAGTTTCCCCGTGATTTTAATTTTAATTCCGATCAATCATTTCTGATTGTGGTTAATCAAAATACTAATAACGCTACTTTATACGAACGTAATCCTGAAACGGGTAAGTTAACGATGGTGCAAAAAGATTTTGCAGTTCCTGAAGGAACCTGCGTGGCACCCCGCAAATAGTTAATTTAGTTAAAAGTTAATGCTATCAGGGCATTAACTTTTTTCATTCCATTAACAAATTGATATAATTGGACTAAACAGGTGGGGTGAGAATTTTGATTAAATTAATTGTGACTGATATGAATAAAACGTTCTTAAACGAAGCTAATCGTTATGACGAGATCAAGTTTGCGAAGACGTTTCAAAAAATGAAACAGCAAAACGTTAATTTCGCTGTTGCTAGTGGTGGTCCAAACGATAAATTACAAAACCTGTTTATTGATTATCAAGATCAGATGGATTTTATTTCGCAAAATGGTTCCGTGATTTACCGTGGGAGTGACCTAGTTCATGCTGAATCATTAAGTGATGACCAAATTAAGCAAACTTTGAAAATGTTGTATGATGATTTTGGCCCTGACATTGTGGGTGTTAATGTTTCAGGACTTAAGCATACTTACGTTGACAAAAAATTACCTGAGAAAATGTATCAGTTAATGAAGCAATACTACAGTAATACTGTTCGTGTCGATGACTTAGCTGATATTTCCAGTGCCAGCACGAATGATCAACTAGTTAAAGTCGGAGTGACCTTCAAACAAGGCGAGAATGTCATGCGGAAAGTCCACGAAATGCGACAAATGCTTCCTAATGGACTAGAAAGTCTAAGCTCAGGATTTAACACAGACTTAATTGGGACTCAGGGAGTTGATAAAGCAACCGGGGTTCGTTATCTGATGAAAAAATATGATGCTAACCCGGAAGAAGTGGTTACCTTTGGTGATAACGAGAATGACCTAGGGATGCTTCGGTTAACGCCCAATAGTTATGCCATGAAAAATGGAATTGCGGAAGCTAAAGATAACGCTGGTCATGTTACTGAGTTTGATAATCGACATGATGGAGTTTTACGGACGATTGATAACATTTTAGATAACCAGTAGTTTAAATTAGTAATATAATGATATTATAAATAAACGTGAGGCGATTAGGATGAACAATGAAGAATTGAATAACATCGTTGAGGGCCGGTTGGATAAATACTTTGAAAAGTATCCCAGTACTCCAAACGTTGAAATGTACAAGATTGAATTAAAACAATCAATTGTTAAAGACGCACTAGCTAAGATTTCAGATGAAGTTACCATTAATGATGCGATCAACCAAGCCTTTTCTGATTTTGGGGATATTGATCACGCCATTAATCAAGTCATTTTTAAAGACCATGGTATTAAAGACTAATTAAGATGAGCCGAGAAGGCTTTTTTTATTGGAATGCATATGATATAATTTTCATATGATGTAAAATACATATGTAGGAGGAACCATGAATAATAAGATTAGTACGAAAAAATTAGCTGAAGTTCACGAGTTATTTAAGTTATTAAGTAATCCAACCCGGATCCAGATGTTGGTATTATTAGAGGATCACCCCATGAATGTTGGTCAAATCAGTGATGAACTTAAAATTGAACAGTCGGCGGCTTCACATCAATTGGCCATGCTCAAAAAGCACCAATTGGTTAGTAATGTCCGGGATGGCAAGTCAATTTACTATGAGCTTGATGATCCACACATTATGGATATCGTAAACGAGGGTCTAGCTCATTCCGATCACGTGGTAAGAGGAGTAAAACATGGAAACTAAAAGGGTGGTTGGATATGGTATTATTGTGGAACTAGTAGCAATTGCTTGGATGATAGTAGAATTCTCGGTTGGATTTAGAGCCGGGATTGATGCTCATTCGGTAGTATTGATCGTGTTTGGTCTTGACAGTTTAATGGAAATTGTGGCTGGAATAGTGTTGTTAGTGCGATTAGGCGTCGAATTTGATGGATCCAAAATGGATATTAATCGGTTAGATCGGATTTCAACCAAAATTGTGAGTATTATTTTATTACTTTTATGTGGCTACATCTTGATTACTTCTGGATACAATTTGTTTCAGCATGAAGGGGCTGATTCCAGTCTGATGGGGATGGTCATTTCAATCATGTCACTAATTATCATGCCATTCATTGCCTATGCCAAATACTGGATTGGAAAAGTGATTGGTTCTGATGCTCTAATTCAGGATGCCATGTGTAGTGTGACCTGTGCCTATCTAGCTGGAACAGTTTTGGTTGGAGTTCTAATTAATTATTTCTTTCATATCTGGTGGATCGATTCAGTCGCCGCAATTCTAATTGTTTTCATTATCGGGAAAGAGGCATTAGAATGTTTTGTAGATGACTAATCTTGACAAGTAATATTATAGAACTATAATAATAATTGTATAAAGTTTAGTTGTACAAAACTGAAAAGACGAGGTGTTAAGTATGAGTGAAAACAATTATCAATTTGATGTATTGTATTTAGGAAGCGGACACGGTGCTTTTAACGGTGCTATTCCACTGGCCTTAAAGGGTAAAAAAGCTGGCATTATTGAAGTTGGCAAAATTGGTGGAACCTGCCCTAACAGAGGTTGTAACGCTAAGATTGCCTTAGACTTCCCAGTTAAGATGAAAAAAGACGTTGATAACTTTCAAGGTCATGGCTTAGATGGTACTCCTAAGATTAATTGGGCAGACAACGTTAAGCATGAAAAAGAAGTTATCAGTCAATTACCTGGTGGAATTGAACAAGGCTTAAAGAGTGTTGGAATTGACGTTATCCATGGATATGGAAAAATTGTTGATGCACATACAATCGAAGTTAATGGTACTAAATATACCGCTGACAAGCTTGTTGTAGCCACTGGTGCTCATTACCACAAGATTGATATTCCTGGTGCTGATTTAGCAAATGATGGAACTGATTTCTTGAACCTCGAAAAACAACCAGACCGCATGACAGTTATCGGTGGTGGATACATTGCGATTGAATTTGCAACCATCGCTGCTAATGCTGGCACTAAAGTTACGATCTTATTGCACCATGACAAAGCTTTAAGAAAGTTCTACCAACCATTTGTTGAAGACTTACTTAAAGATCTTGAAGCTCAAGGTGTTCAAGTTGTTCGTGACGTAAATCCAGAATCAATTGAAAAATCTGGTGACAGCTTTGTTGTTAAGACTAACAAAGATGACTACGATGCTGATTGGATTCTTGATGCAACTGGACGTGATCCAAACGTTGAAGGCTTTGGCCTTAAAGAAGTTGGCGTTGATTACGACAAGAACGGAATCAAAGTTGACGATCACCTTCAAACTTCAGTTGACAGTATCTATGCTGCCGGTGATGTTCTTGACAAGAAGGTTGGTAAGTTAACTCCAACTGCCATCTATGAATCAATGTACTTGACCAAGTTATTTACTGGTGCAACTACTGACCCAATCGAATATCCTGCTGTTCCAAGTGCCGTCTTTGCTTCACCACGAATCGCTGAAATTGGTGTTAGTGTTGATGAAGCTAAAGCTAACCCCGACAAGTATGATGTTAAAGAATCAGATCTCTCGACTGATTGGTTCAGATTTGCTATGCAAGAAAACAAGGGTCAGACCATTGCTGTTACCGATAAGCAAGGTTACCTGGTAGGTGCAACTGAAATCAGTTCTGAAGCTGATAATGTGATTAGCATCTTAGCTCCATTTATTGAGTACCATATCTCACCTGAAAAGATGAGTAACTTGATTCCATTGTTCCCAACCTTGGGTTCTGAAACTTTGAATCATCTATAAAATAAAATACGCAAAATAAAAAGTTCGCCGATTGGCGAACTTTTTTTTGTGTCTAATTATTAATTATTTGAGAAATTCAGGCTTTTTAAAGTCTGGATCAGGGTAGGTGTAGAATCCCTTACCTGATTCTCGACCGATCTTACCTTGGTCAATCATTGTCTTGAATTTTTCGGAGGCCTTCTTAACTTCTGGATTAGTTGACATTTTAGTGATGTCGTACATGGTCTTCATTCCAATGCTATCCATGATAGCGAATGGACCAAGTGGGGCACCGGTTCCGATCATCCATGCTCGGTCAATGGTTTCAGGATCAGAAACGCCGTTGTTCCAGAGAACGAGGGCATCTGACAAGAAGGGTACTAAGAGTGAATTTAAGAGGTAACCCGGTTGTTCCTTGTTGACTAAGATGGGGACCATTCCGATTTCGCGTGAAAATTGTTCCATTTCCTTTGGAAGATCTTTACTAGTCTTTGACTGGGACATGATCTCAGCGGTGTTGTTCTTCCAGATGGAGTTAGCGAAGTGATAACCCAAGTATTTTTCAGGGCGACCAGTTGCATCAGCAAACTCTGATGGGAGTAAGGTCGATGTGTTGGTAACGATGACTGTGTCCGGATCAGCTAAATCACTGAACTTCTTGTAAAAATCATTTTTAACATCTGGGTCTTCAGAAAGAGCTTCGACTACTAAGTCGGCGCCCTTAAGTGCGGCCTTTAAATCAGTGGTGTAATGAAGATGTGCTTCGGCATCTTTAACTTGTTGATCAGTAGCACCAATATCTTTTTTTACGGCTTCTTCCCAACGAGCAACTCGAGCCTTGGCACGATCTAGTGATCCGTCAGAGCGGCCCCAGATAGTAGTATTTTTTCCATGAAAAGCTGACATGAAGGCAATTTGTGATCCTAAAGTTCCTCCACCGACAACTACAACGTTATTGAATGTCATTGTGAATTCCTCCTGTGTTCTTATTTATTGCTTAAATCTATTTTATGCTTATGAAAGCGCTTAATCAACTTTATTTGTTTGCTGGAAACGGTAATGGTTGCACGTCCAGCAAATTTAGTTAAAATATTAACTAAAATCTTAATGGAGGCAAGGAAATGAATAAAGTCAGAAAAGTCACAATCAATGATGTTAATGAACTTCAGAATATTAGTCGTGAGACGTTTGCGGATACATTTGGTGCTGAGAACAAGCCGGAGAATCTGAACCAATATTTGGATAATGCATATGATACCGAAAAATTACAACAAGAGATTGCGAATCCAAATTCCGAATTTTATTTTGCGTACGTTGATGGTCAGCTAGCTGGTTACTTGAAATTAAACGTAGGAAGCGCTCAATCGGAGAAGATGGGTGACGATTACTTGGAAGTTCAACGAATTTATCTGAAAAAGAACTTTAAGCGTCACGGCTTAGGAACGGAATTGATGAACCTAGCCGTTCAAAGAGCACAAGCCTACGGCAAGCCCAAAATTTGGTTGGGTGTATGGGAACACAATGATGGTGGCTTAAAGTTTTACCAAAAAATGGGATTTAAGCAAATTAGTGATCATGTTTTCCAACTTGGCAGAAGTTCACAACGTGATTTGATAATGGAGAAGCCAATTAGTGTTAACATTAAGTAAGTAGTTAACGATTTTAATTGGAAAGTTGGTTCTTTAATTGTTATTTAATGGGATTTTTCTCTTAATTGCTAGTGTGATTGCTGGGACATTGAGCAGTGTAGTTGGAATGGCAAGCGTGATTTTGTATCCGGCCCTTTTGTTTGTAGGGTTGCCACCAATTATGGCTAACGTCACGATTACAGTGGGAATCATTTTTAGTGGAACGAGTGCCGTTCTTTCATCAAAGCGAGAACTAAAGGGACAAGGTTCGGTTACCTTGCACGTCATGGCGTTTGCAGTAATTGGTGCTATTATTGGATCGATTATCTTGTTACATAGTTCCAATAAGAGCTTTCAAGATGTAGCTCCGTTTGTCATTTTACTTTCAGGGGTGTTAATGCTGATTCCAAAGAAGCAGTCCGCTTACGTTCATGAGAGTGTTTCCAAAACTGCTAGTGCGATTGCAGCCATTGCCATTGTAGTGGTCGGAATTTACGTTGGTTATTTTGGTGCTGGCGGTGGAGTTTTAATGGCAGCAATTTTGATTCGAATCATTGATGCTCCTTATGCCATCTGTAATGCGGTCCGAAATGTATCGACATTAACCATGAATGCCGTTTCAGCGCTCATTTTTATTTTCACGACGCCGATTAGTTGGAGTGCCTTGGTTGTTCTTGCCGTTGGTCTGTTCATCGGTGGATATATCGGACCAATCATTGTACGAGTCATCCCATCAGCCATTATGAAATATTCGGTTGCAATTGGTGCCATCATTCTGGCGGCCTTCTTAGCTTATCAGGCCTATTTTTAAAAGTATGAGGAAAACATAATGTTGAAATTAATTTTTTTAGTGGTGGCAGGAGTTATCAGTGGGGTACTAGAAAGTACGGTTGGATTAGCTAGTTTAGTTGCTTATCCAGCAATGTTACTTGCTGGTTTTGCTCCCATTGTAGCGAACGTAACCAACACCGTTGGATTTGCGTTTAGTGATTCTAGTGCCATTTTGGCATCTCAAAAGGAACTAAAAGGACAGAGTAAAATCATCATGAAGGTGATTGTCTTTGCGGGGATCGGAACGATCATTGGTTCCCTCATCCTGCTTAATAGTTCCAACAAAAGTTTTGAAAATGTGGCTCCAATCATCATTATGATTTCAGGAATTTTGATGTTATTGCCAAAAAGTCAACGGCAACTGACTGAGACCCACATGACGTGGTTCGGAAAGATCATCACAGCAATTGCTTTGGTACTGGTTGGGATGTACCTAGGTTACTTCGGAGCTGGTGGTGGAGTGATGCTCATTGCGATTTTACTTCGAGCCGTCAACCAACCATATGCTATCTGTAATGCCATTCGAAACTTTGTTTCGTTAATTTTGAACTGGATTTCAGCTGTGATCTTCATGTTTACGATGCCAATTAACTGGGTGGCTTTAATTGCGATTACAATTGGACTTCTGGTTGGTGGCTACATTGGTCCGTCGATTGTGCGTCATATTCCATCTAAGATTATGAAGTATGGAGTTGGAATTGGTGCGGTAGTATTAGCAATTTGTTTAGGAATTAAAACTTATTAATAGAATAAGGAGAAATGGAAAGTTTGATTTTAAAGTATGTTTTGTTGATTATTGCAGGAATCTTCAGTGGAATTATGGGAACTGCTGTTGGTCTAGCTAGTGTAATTTCTTACCCGTCCATGCTAGCCGCTGGACTGTCTCCCATCGTAGCAAGTGTGACTAACATTGTCGGGTTTGCTTTTAGCAATATGAGTGCGGTAGCATCGTCACAAAGGGAACTTAAGGGCCGGGGAAAGACAATCCTTAAAGTAGTTATCTTTGCTGGACTTGGATCAGCGATTGGGTCGCTAATTCTACTCAAGAGTTCCAATAAAAGTTTTGCTGACATTGCTCCCGTGGTTATCATGCTTTCGGGACTATTAATTATGTGGCCCAAGAGTAAGAAACAGCAGACGGAAACTCACCTTAGTCTGTGGGGGAAGGCACTAACAGCAATTGCATTAACGGTAGTAGGAATGTATTTAGGCTACTTTGGAGCTGGTGGTGGTATCCTCATCATGGCTATTTTACTTCGAGCTCTTAACGAATCATATGCGGTTGATAATGCAATTCGAAATGTGATGTCCTTGGTCATGAATTGGATTTCAGCTATTATCTTTATTTTTACGATTCAAATTAACTGGCCCGTTTTAATTACTTTAACCATTGGACTAATCATTGGTGGCTACATTGGACCAGCAATTGTACGTCACATTCCATCTAATATTATGAAGTATGGTGTCGGAATTTTAGCCATTTTACTAGCTATTTATCTTGGCATTAAAACCTATTAATGATGTTGCAACGAGTCCTTGGTTATGGTATTTTTAAAGCAGATAAAATACGACGATAAAGAGGACGAGTACCATTAATTACTTTTTCAGCGAGTCGAAGATAGTGGGAGTTCGGTAAAGGATTAATGTGAAAAACACCTTGAGTTTTCAGTTTGAACTAAGTAGGACTGACGGTTACAATCCGTTATCATTGTTCGAGTTGGTTTATGTAATATAAACAAGATGGGTGGTACCGCGATGACTTCGTCCCTTTGTGAGATGAAGTCTTTTTTTATTGTTTAAAGAAGGGTGATAAGAATGAAAAACGTGTTAGCAAAAGATCTTTATACTAAGAAACGGGACTTTGGAGACGAATCAGTTGTCCTAACGGGATGGATTCGGACCATTCGTAATTCTAAAAAAATTGCCTTTATTGAGGTAAATGATGGATCGTATATCAAAAACGTTCAGGTGATTGTCAAAAGTGATCTGGATAACTTTGATGACGTAATTAAGCTTCCAATTAGTTCAACTTTAAAGGTAACTGGAAAACTAATTGAGACCCCAGATGCACAACAACCATTTGAGATTCATGCCGAAAAGGTTGATATCGAAGGGGTGTCTGACTTAGATTACCCACTGCAAAAGAAGAAGCAATCCCTTGAATATCTTCGTTCTATTGCTCACTTACGTCCCAGAACCAACACGTTCTATGCCGTATTCAAGATTCGTTCACTAGCAGCTTTTGCTATTCATCAATATCTGCAAAACCGTGGCTTTGTGTATGTAAACACACCAATTGTCACTAGTAGTGATACTGAGGGTGCTGGTGAGATGTTTCAGATCACTAGTTTAGATCAGAATGACCTCCCGAAGGATGCAAATGGTAAGGTTGATTATTCAAAAGACTTTTTTGGTCAAGAAACCAATTTGACCGTTAGTGGACAGCTTCCGGTTGAGGCATTTGCGTTGGCCTTCCGAAATGTTTACACCTTTGGTCCTACCTTTAGGGCTGAGAACTCACACACTAAGCGTCATGCTGCGGAGTTTTGGATGATTGAACCTGAAATGGCATTTGCCGACCTAGATGACATTATTGCCACTTCTGAAGACATGTTGAAGTATGTAATTAATTATTTGTTGAAAAATGCGTCAGAAGATCTGCAGTTTTTAAATGATAATGTTGATGACAATTTAATCAAATTGCTTCAAACCACTGTCAATGAAAAGTTTGCTCGTATTACCTATACGGAAGCCATTGATCTCCTTGAAAAGGCTGACGTTGACTTTAAATATCCAGTTAAATGGGGAATTGATTTAAAGGCCGAGCATGAACGTTACCTTTCAGAAAAAGTCTTTGGTAATCCAGTCTTTGTTACCGACTATCCACGTAACATTAAGGCCTTCTACATGCGAGATAATGATGATGGAAAGACCGTTGCCGCTTCCGATCTCTTGGTTCCACGAATTGGGGAATTGATTGGTGGAAGTCAACGGGAAGAACGTGAGAAAGAGTTGGCTGATAAGATGGATGAGTTCCACTTGTCAAGGGACGAATATGAATGGTACTTAGAGCTTAGAAAGTATGGCGGTACCAAACATTCTGGTTTTGGAATTGGGTTTGAACGTTTACTGATGTATGTGACCGGAATGGATAATATTCGGGACGTTATTCCTTATCCAAGAACGCAAGGTAGCATTAAATTTTAGATTTACATTAATCCACGAGAAATCGTGGACTTTTTTTGTGACAATTTGTAACAATTCAAATCAAAAAATGATAATCTATAACTAGCTATTAAATTAGCACAAATCGAAAAGGGAGCGCTTTATATGGCAAAAAGTAATGGACTTAGTAGATTAGAAAGATTTTGGTTTATCACCATTATGTTAATTGGAACTTTCACAATGTCAATCAGCCAATCATCGTTATCAACGGCTTATCCGACATTAATGAATTATTTCAATATTTCAGCATCATCGGTTCAATGGTTAACGACTGGTTTTATGATTATCATGTGTATTATGATGCCTATCAGTCCTTGGTTATTGAATAACATGAGTTTTAAGAAACTCTTTATGGGCGTGTTGCTGATGTTTGATTTGGGAACTTTAATCATTTTAATCAGTAATAGCTTCGCGTGGGTGCTTTTTGGAAGAGCACTAGAAGCCATCGCAGTTGGTATTTTGTTTCCATCGTATCAAACGGTCTTGCTTAATATCACCCCAGAGGATGATCGGGGAACGATCATGGGAGTTGCTGGACTGGTTATGGGTTCAGCACTTGCTTGTGGACCAATCATCTCTGGAATCGTTTTAAGATTTACAACTTGGCGGGGTTTGTTTGACGTCTTTATTGTCATCATTACCGCGGTTTTCTTGATTTCTTTCTTTGTTATGAAAGATGTAATGCCAAGGATTAAGTCCAAATTGGATTGGATTTCAATCATTTATTCATTTGGTTTGATTGGAATTTTGTATGTAATTAGTGAAATTGCTAAACCGAACAACAACTACGGATTATTACTACTGATTCTAGCCATCAGCATCATCTTAATTGCATTGTTTGTCGTTCGTCAGTTTAGAATCAGTAATCCATTGTTAAACTTAAACGTTTTAAAGACCTTTAACTATGATTTGGCGGTTCTTCTGACGGGTTTCTCTTACATTTCATTAATTGTGGTTACGATTATTTTTCCACTGTATTACCAGCAAGTACTTAATGTGTCACCGTTTATTTCCGGGATGGCATTAGTTCCTGGAGCTGTTTTCCTAAGTATCTTGAACCCAATTACAGGTACCATTGTTGATAAAATTGGATTTAAGCCAGTTATGTTAACAGGAATGATTATGATTGTGCTTGGCTGGGCGGTCTTAGCCTTCTTCCCAATCTACAACATTTGGGCAATGATGATTATTGCCATGTTGATTGAAGGTGGCAATGCCTTTGTTATGATGCCTGCTGTTACTCTAGGTGCTGATTCACTTCCAGAAGATTTGATTTCTTACGGAACGGCCCTAATCACTACGGTTAGACAAGTGCTTGGATCAACCGGAGTAGCGGTTGCTACGATTGTATTAGTTAGAGCCACTGGTTTCTTCAAACTCAGCATGCCGGCAATGCCAGCACAAGTTAATGGATTTCACATTGTTTACTGGGTCTTCTTAGTAATTGCGGTAGTTGGATTAATCTTCGCTGTTATGATTAGAACCCCTAAAAAGGATCAAAAATAAATCGAAAAGTAAAAGGGATGGAAATTATATAATTTCCATCCCTTTTTATTTCGCCAAAGAGACACTATGGTCTGTAATTAATGGTTTTGAAATCATGTTGTAACCGTTTGGTAGTAATCGCCACCTACCATAGAAAGTGTGAGGAGATTGTAAATAAAGACACAAGGATTACATAAAGAAAGAGGCTAGAGTATGTTTATAAAATTAGTTAAAGGAGTCGCAGTTTCAGTTGCAGCACTTGGGATGTTTGGCGTTATTAATATGAGTGCCAATCAAACGCAAGCATCCGCAAGTAAAGTCCATTTTTCAAATGTTAAGAGAGTAGCAACAAATGAACTTGGCAAACCATATTCATATGGTGCAGTTGGACCTAACAGTTTTGACTGTTCTGGATTCACACAATATGTCATGAAAAACGGTGCTAACCGTAATATTGTAAGAACTGCTCAAGCACAATATGACAGTTATAAGCATGTTAAGAAAAGCAAAATCAAGAAGGGTGATTTAGTCTTCTTTGGTTCAAGTAAGAGTGACATCTATCACGTTGGGATTGCTCTAAACAAACACCAAATGATTGATGCGCAAAATCGTGGAGTTATCATCGAACCAATTCACGCCCCATGGTGGAACTTAGTCGGAGCATCTCGCCCAGTTTCATTTGCTAAAAAAACAGTTAAAAGTCCCGTTAGGTTTTAATGAGCCTGACGGCTTTTTTGACACTCCTAACTTACCTGATTACTATATAGGCAAAAGTTGAAGGGAGCGAACCAAGTTGCTAAGAAAGGACGAACCATTTTTACCAATTACATCAAGATCAGAATT
This sequence comes from Fructilactobacillus fructivorans, assembly GCF_000814735.1. Lineage (NCBI taxonomy): Bacteria > Bacillati > Bacillota > Bacilli > Lactobacillales > Lactobacillaceae > Fructilactobacillus > Fructilactobacillus fructivorans. The sequence continues at coordinate 96,742 of NZ_JOJZ01000019.1, read as the reverse complement.
GCGGAATTGGTTCACGGAAAACTGTCAAAAAGAGGGTTGTCTGTGGATCCCAGTTAGTATGAGTCCAACAAATGATGACAGGATGTTTTATTTGGATATCGTCGAAGAGGCACTGTGTTTTGGTTGGGTTGATGGTTTGCATAAGAGTTCGGATGAGACCGGATTAGCCCAACGACTCACTCCTAGAAAGGAGAATAGTAATTGGACCGAGCTTAATAAGGAACGTGCTCGGAGATTAATTAAATTGGGTTTAATGACTGATGAAGGTCAAAAAGTGTTGCCCGATTTGTCACCCAAGTCCTTTAAGATTATCAAACCAGTTAAGCGAGCTTTGAAACGTGATCCAAAGGTATGGGACAATTTCAATCAGTTTCCGGACTTGTACCAACGGGTTCGCGTTGATGGAGTTCAATCACGTTTGAAATTTAGTAAACCACAGTCATACAAGCACCGGTTACATAAGTTGGTGAAAAAGACGAGGGCCAACGAGATGTATGGTGGTTGGTGTGATAATGGGAGATTGTTGCATTATTAAGTTTTAATAGGTTCAATTTTTGTAGCCGACATTTTATGGGCGTTATCACTCAAGATAAGTCTAATCAAAAAAATACAATTAATGGATTTATAAATATCAAAAACAAAAAGCGAACCAATCAACTTAATGACTGGTTCGCTTTTAATTATGGAGGCGGCGGGATTTGAACCCGCGTCCGGGCATATTGCCTCCTGAACGTCTACATTCGTAGGCTAATCATTTGAATTTCACTGTACAATCCGCAATTAGTCAATGCTAGCATGCACAGCTAATCTGATTAATCTCTTCATACTACTTCAGATGGGAGCAGTAAGCGTATCCTATTAAAGGTAGGACCTAGGACTGATCCATAGGAAAAATCAGCTAGATCTACGTCAAGCGCTTATTAGGCAGCTACGGCGTAAGAATTGTTATTATTTTTTGCAGTTATAATTAAACTGAGCGATTTGACGCATCGTCGTACGGAATGCAATTCAGGCTCAAACTATACCCGTCGAATCCATAACGCCCCCGACAGATACATTACTACTATACCATGATATCTGCCTAATTTACAGTAATTTAAATCAAGTTAAAATGCTTGAGACCATTCACGATTCCGTGGTCGGTGTTCTTGGTGGTAATAAATTCACCATGTGGTTTAACGTTTGAGAGACCGTTACCCATCACAACCGGATGATCAACGTAGTCTAGCATTGGGATATCGTTATTACCGTCTCCAAAGGCGTAGGTTGGGATTCCCTTTAGTCCAGCAGTATCAATTAATTGCTTGATTCCAGTAGCCTTAGAAACCCCATGAACGACTACATCGATGGAGTAGGGTGAATTACGGTAGAAGGTTAAAACATCACCGAAAGCATCCTCATACTCAGTATCTAGGTCAGTGTTGGTAACAACCATCATATTAATGGGGTTTTCGTGCCAGTATGTCTTAGTAACAATCTTTGGTAGCGGGGCATGGACGTGCTTGAATGCTTTAATGGCTAACTCATCATGATTGGTAATGGCACCGCGTTTTTGATTTAGTAGGACCAAAGTATTACCATGTTGTTCAACAAAATCATATAATTGGTCGATGATCTTTGGATCAATTGTGTTAGAGAAGACTTCTTTTCCCCTTAACATTCCGAAGTCACCATTAGCGGCAACCACAGAATCAATCTTGGTCTTTTCCAGTGTGTCTTTGATTTCAAAAATATTCCTTCCAGTTGAAATAACCGGAAGGCCACCGTGTTTTCTGATTTCTTCCATTGCATTTGCGACTTCGTCGTTCACCTTGGAATTTTCATCAAACAGGGTTCTATCTAAGTCAAAAAATACTAAATATTTATACATAGTTGAATCTCCTTTGCCTATTATTTTAACATATGGCATGCTTTGCATTCCTACTAATTGACACTCATTACATGTACAATAAAAGAAGGAAGAGATTTTTAAGGGAGAATAAATAATATGAAAAAAATTGAAATAACTGGTAAGGCCGTTAAGAAATTTGAGGGTGGTTATCCGCAAATTAGTGAAAAGGATTTGGTTAATCCAGCTGACTTTAGCAATGGTGAGGTGGTGGCGCTCGTTAAGGGCGATCACTTCGTGGCAAGTGCTTATTTTGGTAAACAAGCTGGTGGCATTGGCTGGATTTTAAGTCGGAAAGAGAATCAATCCATTGATGATAATTTCTTTGGCCACTTATTTAGCCAGGCTTTTAGTAAACGGATCTTGCTTCAAGATGAGGGCATTGATATTCATCGCATGTTCAACGGACAGGGTGATGGTTTAGCTGGTCTTACCATTGATAGTTACGATGGTCAGGACGTTATTAGTTGGGAAAATTCTGGAATTTATCAATTGCGCAGTCAATTAATTTCAGTCATTATTAATCAATTAGGCGACTACCAGAACTTGTACGAATATCGTCAATTTGAACATGGATCTGAGATTAAATCAGTTGAGAGTGCTAGTCCAGATCCAGTTTCATCTGCCAATGTTTTGGAGGGTGAAGTAACCTATCCTGTTAGTCTGCAAAATGCGAAAACAACTGGATTAGACGTTGTTTATCGTGATGTAAGACAAGACGTCTTTGATCAAGCACAGGATAAAATTGGATTAAATCTCTTTTATGAAGGGACTGGCGTTGCCAACGCGATGATTGGTGGTGGTACCGTTAAAACCGTCAATGTTGATGATAGTAATCGGGCTAAATCACAGTTAATCAACGAGATTGATGCGAATGGTTATACCATCGGTGCCCAAGAGGTTCGAAAAATGAGCGTCTTTGGCTACTTAGATTATGCTAAAAAGCATAACTTAAAGTTTGATCTTATTACTGTTAACGTTCCAGTTTTCGTTAGAGATAAGAAAGATCGCTTTGAAATTAAAAAGGACCTAGGTAAACTAGTTAATGCCGTAAGTGAAGTGGCTAACCAGGATGCTTCCATCTTTTTTACCACCGATACTAACAAGATGAACTCGAAAAAATTTAGATCTGAAATCTCAGATGCATTTACTCAGAGTGGAATAAACGTTAATTTTGGCAAAACTTATGCTAATCCAAGCGATTTTCCAATTGATACTGATTACGAGCGTGAGGGATCATTTAAGGGTATTAACGTCCAAATTAAGTAGAAAGAGTGTTACAAATAAATGATAAATTAACGGGATAAAACCCCGCTATGGCTCTTAGCTTTGTTGTATAATGTATGTAAATATTTATAGAAGTGGGGATAGTGTAATGGCTTATTTAAAGTTTGACGATTCTAAATTAGGCAAGTTTGTACATCCAGATGAGTTACCTGAGATTCAAGCAATGGTAACTGCAGCTGATAAAGAATTAAGGGATGGTACTGGTGCCGGAAGTGATTTTCGTGACTGGTTGAATCTTCCTGAAAATTATGACAAGGATGAGTTCAAGCGAATCCAAAAGGCAGCTGATAAAATTAAATCTGATTCTAAGGTTTTAGTTGTAATTGGAATAGGTGGTTCATACTTAGGTGCTAAGATGGCCGTTGATTTTCTTAACGGTACGTTCTATAACTCAGAACCAGATGACAAACGCCGTGGTGTCAAGGTTGTTTTTGCTGGGAACTCACTCAGTGCCCCATACATTCATGACCTATTGAACTACATCGGTGACGATGACTTTTCAATTAACATCATTTCAAAATCTGGTACTACTACTGAACCAGCAATTGCTTTCCGGATTTTTAAAGAAAAATTGATTAAGAAGTATGGTGAAGAAGAGGCCAACAAACGAATTTATGCTACCACTGATGCTCATCGTGGTGCTTTGAAGCAAGAGGCCGATGCTAATGGTTACGAAACTTTTGTTATTCCTGATGGTGTTGGTGGTCGTTATTCAGTTCTAACTCCAGTTGGCTTGTTACCAATCGCAGCTACTGGCGCTGATATTAGTCAGTTAATGAAGGGTGCTCTTGATTCTTCAAAGGAATACACTAACCCAGACGTTAACAAGAATGATGCTTACCGTTATGCCGCATTGAGAAACATCTTATACCGAAAGGGCTACACTACTGAATTGCTTGAAAATTACGAACCAAACATGAGAATGTTCTCAGAATGGTGGAAGCAATTGATGGGTGAATCAGAAGGTAAAGATCAAAAGGGAATTTATCCTTCATCAGCTAACTTTACTACCGATCTTCATTCACTTGGACAGTACATTCAAGAGGGTCTTCGTGACTTAATCGAAACCGTGGTTAAGCTCGATAAACCTGATTATGATATTGATATTCCTAAAGAAGAATCAAATCTTGATGGTCTTAAGTATCTCCAAAACGACACTGTAAACGAAGTTAATACTAAAGCTTACGAAGGGGTTGTCTTAGCTCATACTGATGGTGGAGTTCCAGTCATGACTGTTCATATTCCAGATCAATCAGAATATTCATTAGGCTACTTGATCTACTTCTTTGAAGTTGCTGTTGCCATCTCTGGTTACTTAAATGGAATTAATCCATTCAACCAACCTGGTGTTGAAGCTTATAAGAATAATATGTATGCATTGCTTGGCAAGCCTGGTTACGAAGAATTAACCAAGAAGCTTGACGAAGAATTAAAAGATGAAAACAATAACTAAATGAAGCAAAAAAGAACGAACCCGAATTTCTAGGTTCGTTCTTTTTGTATGGTTAATTTTTGAAGGAGGGAAGACTATTCCCATTTGCCCTCAAGTGTACGTAATTTCTTGATTAAACGTTGTTGAGCTCTTTCAAGATCGTTCATTTGATCATCAACGTGGCGATTTTTATCCATTCCTCGTTTGTCATCACGGGCAGGTTTAGCCACTTTGGTGTCACGTAAGCTGTTAGTTTGATTTTCGTTTTCAATTAATTCTTTGACAATGTCCATCCGTTCGTTGTAGTTATCCAACAAAATAGCATTGAATTTGTCTGAGTTTTCCTTTTGCAACTTTTCTTGATCTTTAATTAACTTTTTGAGTTCTTTTTCTTTTGAGTGTACATCCATAGTTATCCCTCCAATATAAAAAGAATAGCACTAATCGCATTCTAATAGCAATCTAATTAGACAAATAAAAATGGTCTCCCGATTATAATTCGAGAGACCATTTTATGTGTTTAGATATTATTTATCAGTATCTTTACGTCTGAAACCAAGTACGGCAGCAAGGGCAACCATAATGGCACCGATGGCGCTCATAAGTAATGTGCTTGCTTGACCAGTTTGTGGCAAGATGTGACCATTCTTTTGGTCGTTCTTCTTAGCTGAATCAGCTTGACCATTGTCGTTGGTAGCGATGTGTGAAGTAGCTTTCTTATCATCGTTTGCCTTAGCAACAGTTTCTTTCTTAGAAGCGTTCTTGTCAGAAACTTCCTTGTTTGAAACAACTTTAGCAGCCTTTGGATCATTGCTTGATTTAGTTGAAGCGTTTAAATCAGTAGTGTTCTTCTTAGCAGTTGTGTTGTCTGACAAGTTAGTTACTTGATCATTTTTAGCTTGTTGTTCCTTTTGTGCAGCAGCTACTACTGAAGGATCTTGTTTAACAGGGTTAATTTGATTGTCAGTAGTGGTTGTCTTTGAAGCTTGAACGTCTGCTTGCTTTGCATCATTGTTTGATGAGTTAGTCTTAGCATTTTGTGCTGCTGGGGTAACGTCATTTTGAACGTTAGCTGATGCATTTTCAGTCTTTGCAGGTTGAGCGTTTAAGTTAACATTCTTAGCATCGTTGTTTTGTGATGCAACGTTAGTAGTAGTAGCTTTGCTAGTTGAAGCAGTTGCTGTTGGTGTAACAGTATTAGCTGACTTGTTAGTAGTGTTCAATTGAGTAGTAGGAACATTAGCCTTTAAGTTGTAATTGTAGTTTCTGTTGTTATTAGTAGCAGGCTTTGCGGCTGGAGTACTTACATTTAATTGAACATTATTTGAACTAGCTTGGTTGTTAGCTCTAGGGGTGTATGAATTGTTAGCCTTTGGAGCGTATGAATTGTTGTTAGTGTTTTGACTTGGGGTATATGAAGTGTTGGCACTTCCACCATTGAAGCCGTTAACACGTGCGAACAATTGTGCACCAGGGAAGTAACTAAGTGAATCATTGTATTTAACACCGTTATTTTGAGCATCTAGCATTAAACCATTACCTAAGTAAATTCCAACGTGGTAAAGATCTCCACCTTGGGAGAAGAATACTAAATCACCCTTTTGAGCTTGGCTACGTGAGATGTGTTGAGTAGCAGGGTATTGTGAGTAAGTAGTACGTGGAAGACTGTATCCGGCTTGTCCAAATACGTATTGAACAAATCCAGAGCAATCAAATCCAGCTGGTGTGTTACCACCCCATGCATATGGAGTACCAACATATTGTTTACCAATGTTAACTACTTGGTCAGCATTAGTTGATGCCATAAAGTTAGTGTTTTGAACTCTAAAGTTCGTTGCGGCTGCACGAGCAGCACTTAATTGAACATTTGAGTATGAACGAGCTGAAGCAGGGGTAACATTGTTATCTTTTTGATTGTTAGTGTTAGCCTGATTGTTATCAGCTTTAGCTGACTGTTGATCGTTAGTAGTGGCATTAACTTTAGCTGTTGAATCATTTGTAGTTTTAGCAGCATTGTTATTTGAGTCAGTCTTAGCATTTGCTTGAACGTCATCAGTCTTGCTGTTTTGATCAGTGTTTTGGTTGTTATTAGCTACTTGATTGTTATCAGCTTTTGCTGATTGTTGATCATTAGTAGTGGCAGCCTTAGCTGAATCATTAGTAGTCTTTTGTTCAACATTATTGTTGTTTTGGTTGTTGTCTGCTTTGGCAGAAACGGCATTGTTAAGGTTTTGATTGTTAACATTAACGTCAGTTTTTGCTGGTTGAGCAGGAGTAATAGCTTTTTCAACATTGTTTTCTACAATTTTATTTGATGTAGTATCTGATTTTTGGCTATCAGCTTTAACGGCATCGTTGTTTGAGTCAGTCTTAGCATTTGCTTGAACGTCATCAGCCTTGCTGTTTTGATCAGTGTTTTGGTTGTTATTAGCTACTTGATTGTTATCAGTTTTTGCTGATTGTTGATCGTTAGTAGTGGCATCAGCCTTAGCTGAATCATTAGCAGTTTTGTTTGCATCATTGTTTGTAGCAACATTAGTTTGTGTAGTGTCTTCTTTTTGAGCATTAGCGTTATTTGTTTGATTATCAACGTTAGTGTTAGCTGCGTCCTTAGTTGAGTTGTTTTTAATAGTGCTATTATCTTTCTTAGCACTTTGAGTAGTTTGTGCATTATTTCCTAAGGCGTCAGCGTTAACAACGCTGCTGGTAGTTAGAAGTCCACCGGCAACCATTGAAGTTGCAAGAGCAGCAAACATCCATTTCTTTCCAGCTTTGTACATTTTATAGTGTAATTTTTCATTATTCATATATTTGATTTCCTCCTTTGGAATATATAAACCATAACATCAAAATTATGTGAAAAAAAGGTATATACCTAAGCGTAACTATAATGATATAGTACGAAACATTCAGGAAATAGTTTGTTAAACTAGTAAACTTACAGTAACAATACTGTAATATAATTGTGCTAGCAAAGGAATTGCTTGAATCCAACGTTAGATGGTGATTAGTCATAATTTTGCAAATTTTAGAATGAGAGACAAGATGACTGCGATTGCTGATATAGCAGTCTTTATCAGTCATTTACTTCGATGCGTAATTAAATTGATCACTTAGTTTTGCAATTAAACTCAAAATCCGAAGTTCATGATCATGATTTTGGTAATATTTTGTAGTTATCTGTAATTTTATTTTACAAAAGAGTAAATTTTCAATTAGAAAAGTTCGAAAAAAAGATGGTGAAAATTATTCTTTATTTTCACAATGGATTAGTAATTAACTTAAAAGTTGAAAATAATTAAATATAATGGAAGAAATAATTGCCAAGCGTCATCCAACTTAGTTAAGGAATGTTTGGTAGAATTAAGAAAAATGACATAAGGGTGGAGATGATTATGGTGGCATACGGAAATTTAGATTACTATTATGCAATTTTGGGATTAACTGCAACTGCTGACAAGCAGGAGGTCGACCAAGCCTACCGAAAATTAGCCAAAAAGTATCATCCAGACGTTAATCCCTCACCAGATGCAGCTTCTAAGTTCAAAGAAATTACGAATGCATACGAAATTATTAAAGAAAATAATTATAGTTCTGGATTTGGATCGTATACAGGATCAGACCAGTCTAGGTATGAGTCACATTCTCGTGATTCTAGTACTAACAACGATTCTTATCAGCAACATCAGAATCAAAAACATGATCCGCATCAATTTAATGATGCCGATATTGGCAAAATTATTTTGTGGATTGCAGTTGCTATTTCGATTGCAACACTAGTAATTGTCATTAAGGTTTTACCGCTTAGTATTATTTACGCAGTTTTGATCGTTTGCGGTATTTTATATTATTTTTATCAGAGAAAGTAATAAACAAATAATTAATTAAAAGGGATTAAACGTTTCGACGTTTAATCTTTTTTGATTTCATCATGATATAAAACTAACTTACATGAATAATTACTTTATGATAGTTTAATCACTGTTAAAAAATTAGGAGGTTAAGTATGCCAAAGGATTTTAAAGAAGAATTATTGTTTACTGGACTAATGGCTGGAATGATGGTCCTTGTGATGGAAGCTTATAATATTGCGTTGGGCAGTGGAATTGACTCCACGTTTATTAAGAGTGTGCTAGTAGGATATCCATTAGCATTAGTGATCGCTGCTCTTTGTGATTTACTTTTTATTGGTCCACTCGCAAAGAAAATTTTCTTCAAATTTATTTTTAATGAGAAGATGGAAGAAAAACCGTTTCTGATTTCACTAGGAATTTCCATTCTGATGGTTTTAGGAATGGTGACATGCATGTCAATTTTTGGCATTATCGTTCAAGGAGGAATTTCAAGCTTAAATCTGACTTCATTCGGAATTACTTGGGTTAGAAATGTCATCTTGGCTTTACCATTGCAACTTATTATCGTTGGACCAATTGCTCGAACGATTTTAGGGAAGGTTCAAGAAATCAGAAGTTATTAGTAAAATCAAAATCATTTAAGAAGTGCATTTCGTGATGAAATGTTTTTTTAATCCATTAAAAAACGCCATCTCAAGTGGATACTTGAAATGACGTTTTAAATTTATAGTTGAGTATACTGGGCTCGAACCAGTAAATTGCGGATTCAGAGTCCGCTGCCTTACCAATTTGGCGAATACTCAATAATTGAACATCTAATATACTACAATTCTTTCCGGACAGTTGTCAACAGAAAATTTAACATTCCTTTGTTGACAGACCGGTTTAAATTGGGTAAACTATGTAATTGTTCAGTTATTGCCCGTTGGTCAAACTGGTTTAAGACGTCGCCCTCTCAAGGCGGAGCTATGAGTTCAAGTCTCATACGGGTAATTCAAATATGATAGAGCCTTCAAACATCACGTTTGAGGGCTTTTTTTGTTGAAAAATTTAAGGAGGATGGTTTTATGTGTACATCAATTATTATTAAGTCAAAAGATGGTCATCCGTTTTGGGGTAGAACGATGGACTTTATCGTCCCACTTTTTGATTCACCAGAGGAAAAAGCTGCGGTTCCAACGAAAATCGTGAATATTTCGGCAAATCACATAATTAAGTCAGAATTAAAGGACTGGAAAAGTCAATATGCGGTCATGGGAGTTGGTCCTGATGAGGGAAGTATCCTCTTTGACGGCATTAATGAACATGGAATTACAGGAGATCTTCAAGTTCTCTTAGAAACCACTCATGATAGTGCTGAAAATTTAGAAAAACGGCATTTAACTCCTGTTTTTGGTGAAGAATTTGGGACTTATGTTTTGACCCAATGTGCAACGTTGGATGATGTAAAGAAATTAGCCCAGAAGACTGGATTAATTGATAGGGATTATGTTTTCCATGGCAAAAATGGCAAACTTCAACTGCACTATACTTTTTCTGATGAAAATGGAAATTCGATTGTTTTAGAAGCAACCAATAACGGTGGTTTTAAGATTTACGATAGCGTAGGTGTGATGACTAACAGTCCCGAATACTCTTTTCATACTACCAATCTTAGAAATTACATTTCACTTGATGCCAACAATCAAAAGGCCACAAAGATTGGCGGGAAGTTACCCATTGAACCAATTGAAGGTGGAACTGGTTACGGTATGTTTGGCTTACCAGGTGACTACACCTCACCATCCCGTTTCGTTCGAGCTACTTTTATCGCTAAAAACATTGATGAGTTTTCCGACACTGAAGGAGTCAGTACACTGTACAATTGTTTTAAACCATTTATCGTTCCAAAGGGAATCAGTCGCAATCCTGACACTCCTGGACAGAGCGATTCAACGCAATACTGGGTTGGTTATGATGTTAAAAATAGGACGCTCTACCTTCAAACTCCGACATGCTTGACAATGACACGGGCTACTCTTGATCCAAAGGCAACGGAAATGAAAAAGTTGGATGTTGACCAGACATTGAAAGTTAATGATCCTCAATAATTCGATTTTAAAGTTTTTGAACTTCTCGATCTTTGAAAAGACTAGTATAATTGATTTTATTAGGAGACTACAAAATGAATTTTTCAAAGACAAAGAATAAAATTAAACAAATGGTTGAAGATCAAAGTATCCCCGGAGCTTCATTTTCATTTATTACTGGGATGAACGTTGAAAGTGACGAAGTGGGCTTGAAGCAGGTTGAGCCAAGTGAACAGCCTGTTGGCCCGAACGATGTATACGACATTGCTTCATTAACCAAGGTAGTTGGCACTTTACCAGTGGTCATGCGGTTACTTCAGGACGGACGCATTCACCTGGATGATTCTGTATCAGATTATCTGCCAGAATGGCAGTATCCTGAAGTTACGATTAGACATTTACTAACGCATACTTCTGGGATTGAAGGCTACATTCCTAATCGAAATGAAATGAACATTAATCAACTTCGTGAGGCCCTTTTGGGACTGCACGTGGGTGATAATTTTGATAAAAAAATGAAGTATGCAGACGTTAATTACATTTTTTTAGGCTGGATTGCTGGACTCGTGATGGGAATTCCGATTCAACCCTTAATTACCCAGATGGTCTTAAATCCGTTGGGGTTAAATGAGACGACCTTTCACCCGGATGCCCAACGGTCGGTTCCAACGACCTATAACGAAAAAACGGGGACTAACTTGCAAGGGAAAGTTCATGATCCTAAAGCTCAGATTTTAGGTGATGACTGTGGCTCAGCTGGGATGTTTAGTACCCTCAACGATTTATCACGCTTTGCACAATGGATGTTGCAAATTAATGACCGCAGTAACATCTTTAATAATGAGACTTTTGATGAGCTATATACCGATCAAACTCCGATGGGTGATGGAACTCGTTCGTTTGGTTGGGCCCTAGCGGATTATGATGACAATCCATATATTTGGCAGTCAGGATATACAGGAGTTGTTATGGTCCTTGTTCGTGAACGAAAGAGTGGGTTTGTTTTCTTATCAAATCGAGTTCACCCCCAATTACGGGAACACTTTATGGAAGATCGCAATGATTTAATTAATACGTATCTTGATGAATTATTTAATTAATTAAAAGCACGTTTACCCTTAAAAAGAATAAACGTGCTTTTTTATTTGTGTGGAACTTGTAAATAACTATTTTCTAAGTCAATCGTGTAGTCAATTTTCTGATTGCCACGTTGCGTCATTTGAAAATCAGTTCCATACAGGACCAGTCCTAACTTTCTTCCAGCTGGTAGATGATAAAAGGTTGGTTGGAAAGTTAGGTCGATATCATAAAATTGATGGGGCACAAGTTCATCATTTTGATAGGATGAATGCCGATTTTGAAGGTTTATGTGACCAAATGAAATCATTTTACTAGGTGTGGGGTGTTTATTTAAGGTAAATTCTCTTAGATCATCTGTGTACCACTTGTGTCCAAGCAGCAGTCCCTTTGGTACAAGAGTTGTAGGGGTAACGTTCAATCGGTTAGCCTCTCCATAATCAACCAGTCGGGCTGACAAAAGTCCCACATTCTTGGACGTTGCGATTCTTAAATGAAGCTTTGGAAAGCCAGAAATGATCTGATCTTCCGTCAAATTAGGAGTCTTGAAGAGAAGTTGGTTTGCTTTTAGTGGGCCATTTTGATCAAGCAAGTCTTTTGCCCATTTTTGGGGACTGATACGGTATTGCTTAAATTCTGCTTGATCTAATTGATCATGATAAGTTAGTTGGCCCGTTTCTGAAGTATCAGTTAATCCATGTTGGTTTAGGTAATATTTTTTCCCGCTATTATCAAGCCAACTTTTCTGCTTGGTCCAAGTTTCTGGCTTTACGTTATCCTGGACGATCATATTGGGAATTTGTTCCATTACATCGTTGTCAACGTCGTATAGTTCGTGTGAAATCCACATGTTAACGATGTCATTAAAGTCAAATGATCGAAAAGCGTTGATATAAATGTGTTGACCCTGGTGCAGAATAATTTTTTTATTAATTGGAAGATGAGAAATTCCCTGCCATAGTTTAGCAGCATTTACTGGTTTGACGTTCCAATCATTCAATCCTTGGACGATTAACACATCAGCTTTGATGTTGGAAATATCATTGCGATAATTTCGTTCATCCCAGAACTCATTATAGTTACCCGTTGTTCGATCCATTAAGTTTTTCATACTTGCCAGATAGCGATCAAAGAAGGGGCGAATTTTTAGATTATCTCCGGGATTTAAGCTTCGACTAAAAGTTTCAGCGGCCAGAACATCAGCATCTTCACCCTGAAAACCACCAGGGGCCATTACTAGTCCGTTTTCACGATAGTAATCGTACCAAGATGAAATCGCTGCCTCTGAGATGATAGTTTTGAGACCATCCACTCCGGTAGTGGCGGCTGCGTTGGCCAGTGTTCCAAGGTAAGAGCGACCAGTCATAGCTACATTACCATTAGACCAGTCAGCTTTTATCTCAATGTTATCGGTTCGATTAGTAAATGCTCGTCGTTTATGATTAATCCATTCGATGACTGATACGGTAGCGTCAGTCTGAGCGTGTGAACCACAAGTTTGGATCCCGTCAGAATCCTTGGTTCCAATTTCGGAAGAGTAGACCACGGCATATCCGCGCATCAAGAAGTAGTCGTTTAGGGTATAACCAGGTTTAGGGGTGTGGTGTTCAGTAGCATGATCGGAGAAGCCCATGGTTTTTCTGGTACTGAACTTTTGTGGTTGTTTCTGATACTGAATATCAGAGTATGTGGTATCGTCGGGTTCTTTTCGGGCAAGAGGTTCATCTACGTTATGGGTCATTTGTTCGCCCCAATCATCATTAGTTCCTTGATCGTAAGGACTGGCAGTATAAAGTGTTCCTAACTTGAATGAAGTTTTAGGACGAGTGATCTCGACTTTAATTAAGTCGGCATTGCCGTCTTTATCAGAATCAGTGTCTGTTTCTACGTAGACGGTTTCGTAGATTAGGTCGTTTGGTTCAAAGATTGCCTGGGCTTTACCGTTAAAAAAGAGGGGATGTTCCTTTGAAATTCCCTTAAAAAAGCCTTGATTGGCTAAGTGATCTAGGTATGTTTGTCCATTTTTAGTGTGGGTGGTTAGGAGAAGATACCAGGCTTTTAGAAGATCGTTCTTATTCCACTTTGCTGTCTTGGGAATGTACGCTAAATTAATTTTTTTCATTGCTGAAATTGGATCATTGATTTTAAAATCAACGTCTGCCTGAAACTGAAGTAATTGAAGGACAACTAAATAAAAGACCTGTTGATTAATTTCACCATTATTTACTAAGTAATTACCTAGTTGTTGGTCCGGGGTTGCAAGTAAATTATTTAATTTTTCAATTTGACTGCTTTTATCATTCACATTAACGAGAGCTTTTTTAAGTAATTTCAAAAAGGCATCTGCAACGTTCTTAGAATTTTCAATCTCTACTGGATCGAATCCAATTTGGGCTAACTCTTGTTTAACAGTATTCAGATTAACTGATTTCTGTGCAAACTGATTATTTTTCATATTTATCACACCATTTCTTTAATTGCAGTAATTATGCCATAACCAAAGAATGGTGTTAACGAATTACAACTAAAAATCCAGCACGGTTTACGTGTATAATGAAGGTAAGCTAAATAGGGAAGTGTTATGATGCTCATTTGGATTCATTTACTTACATGGTTGGTTTTATTTATTGCAGTTTGTATTGCGCTTTTTTCAAACTGGCACTTTAAGGCCATGACCATGATTGCTAGATTATGTTATGTAATTTTAATCATCTCAGGAATTTTCTTAGTTCCGTATGCCTGGGGACGTGACCCGATTCTGACGGTTGTTAAAATTATTTGCGCACTACTGTTGATTGGTTTAATTGAAATGGCATTTGCTTTTAAATCACAACAAAAATTATCAAAAACATTTTTGTGGATTACCATTGTTGCGATTATTATTGTCGCAATCATCGGGATTATGTTGGCTGGTGGTCGTCCATTCATTCATTTTATGTAAAAAAATAAGCGCTACCAACTAGTTGGTAGTGCTTTAATTTTAAAATGAATCAACCTTAACTTTGGGTTTTTCGCTTGTAAAATCAGTCTCTGGATATTTCTTTTCTAGAGCGTGAAACATCATTCTTTTGGCTAGATTGCCATTTCGCGCTAGGATTGGACCATGGAAGTAGGTACAAACGGTATTTTTGTAGATGGCACCTTCTGTTCCATCTTTACCGTTGTTTCCGTGTCCTTTAATGACTTTTCCCAGAGCACGCTCGCTTGGACCTAAGTAGGTCACTCCGGCATGGTTTTCGAAACCGTGGTACTTTTCTTTGGTTTGTTCATTTTGAATTTCAATGTTACCAATAAAACGATTATCTTTCATGGCATCCGTATAGTGATCAAGAGCGCCAATTCCTGGTAATTTCTTACCGTTGGCAGCAACATAGTAGTTACCTAGAAGCTGGAAGCCACCACAAATGGCAATGACCGGTTTACCTTGTTCAATGAATCGTTTGATTTCATCTTTTTTAGTCTGAATATCTTTAGAAACGATGGTTTGTTCGAAATCTTGGCCACCACCAAATACCATGAAATCATAATCATCCGCGTTAAAATCTTCTTCAAGACTGACGACGTTTGACGTAACTTCTACACCAATTTGTTTGGCGTAGTAACGTAGCGAAAGAATGTTACCAATATCGCCATAAGTATTCATTAAATCACCGTACAGGTGAGCGACTCGAATGGTTTTTGTCATTAGTCCATCCCTCCTTTAATGAATCCCTTTTGTGCTAGTAAATGTCTAAACTGTAGCATTGCTGTGTAAGTTGCTAGGACATACACTTTTTTAGTTGGTAATGTTTTAATTTTTTCGAGTACTTTATCAATGCTAGGCTCAACTAGGTGGTCTTTATCTTGAACTCCAGCAACTTTGAGTCTAAATGTAATGTCCTTGTACCGTTCACCACCGGAGATGAATTTTTTAATGTTCATTTTTGGAAGTCGTTCGAAATCACCGTCCCAGATCCAACTTGTGTCGATTCCATCTGCGTAGTTAGCGTTTTCGAGGAAGACGAATGAGAAGGGATCTTTTTCGTGTGAGATCATGTCAATTACCTGGTTAAGTCCAACTGGGTTTTTGACTAAAACAATGGTAACTTCTTTGTCGCCGACCTTGATTTCTTCCTGTCTTCCAAACAAACGCTTATTGGTTTCAAAGGCATGCTTGATTTGATCTGGTCGAACTCCCATCTGACGACCTGCAGCATAGGCGGCCAGGGCGTTATAGATGTTGTATGTTCCACCAACGTCAATGGAATATTGATTTCCATCGATATCAAACGTTGAACTTGTGGGAGTTTCGTCAACAACCTTAGTAACTTTGTATTCTAGTGCTGGTCTGTGAAAACCACAATTAGGGCAGAAGTAGTCGCCAAGGTTTCCGTAAGTAATGTAATGGTAATGCATGATGTGAGAACAGACTGGGCAAAGAACTCCGTCGGTGTTAGGAGCCGCTCTAAGATCTTTATTGGCGGGTTGATCTTCAAACCCGTAAAAGATCTGTTGATTAGGCATCTTTTTAGAATTAAAGATGGCCGAATCGCCGTTGGCAACTAATAGTGCACCTGGTGCTAATAGAATTCCATTTAGGATTTTTTGATAAGTGGTGTAAATCTCACCGTACCGATCCAGTTGATCTCGAAAGATGTTGGTTAAAACAAACATTTTGGGTTTGATAGCTTCTACCACTGGTTTCACGTTTGCTTCATCGACCTCTAGGACCGCAATTGGATTCTCACCATATTTGGGATGTTTGGCCTGGAGAAAGGTTGAAACAATTCCTTGGGTCATATTTGAACCCGTTGGATTAGTTAAAATTTGACTATATTCTTCCTTTAAAACCTGGACGATTAAAGCGGTCGTCAGCGTTTTTCCGTTGGTACCAGAAACGATGATAACATCGTAATTTTTGCCTAGGGTTTTTAAAATGTTGGGATCAATTGCAGTGGTTATTTTTCCTGGTAATGAGCTACCACGGTGCAAAAAGTTATGCAAAAACCAGTAAGATGACTTACCAGCCATGGTGGCAATTCTACTCTGAAATGACATAAATGGGTTCTCCTTGAGAAATGATTAGTTTTACACAATCAAAAAATATTTTAGCATAAAATCACTCTTATAAGTAGAATAGCGGCTAATTTTAAAAAAAGCAATTTACAATGGTAGAACAAATTTTGAATTTGGATGCGAAAAGGTGGTAAATTCGATATAATGAAACAGTTAGTGAAAAAGAGAAAAGGGTGATAGTTTGGCGCAATTATTCTTTCGATATGGAGCAATGAATAGCGGAAAATCAATCGAAATAATCAAAGTGGCCCATAATTATGAGGAGCAGGGTAAATCAGTTATTTTGATGACCAGTGGGGTCGATACCCGGGAGAAGAAAGGTACCATTGCTTCTCGGATTGGCTTAACACGTAAGGCCCTCTCAATTAATGCTGATTCTGACGTACTTAAGATGGTCAAAGCAGAGATTGAAAAGCGCGATGAACCCATCAGTTGTGTGTTAGTTGATGAGGCGCAATTCTTAAATAAACATCACATCTTCGAATTAACTGAAGTGGTAGATCAATTACATATCCCGGTCATGGCATTTGGGCTCAAAAATGATTTTCAGAACAAATTATTTGAGGGCTCAAAGTATTTACTGTTGTATGCGGATAAAATTGAAGAGATGAAAACAATTTGCTGGTTCTGTGAAAAAAAGGCAATTATGAATCTTAGAGTCCATGACGGGAAGCCTGTTTATGAGGGTGAACAGATTTTTATGGGCGGCAATGAGTCCTATTACCCAGTTTGTCGCTACCATTACTTTAATCCGCCAATCGAAGCACAGAAGAGTAAGGAGTAATAAAATGGCTGAAGCCGATATGGATAAGATTTTTGATAAATTGCAATCCGTTTCTGACAGATACGATGAACTGAATGAATTAATTAGTGATCCGGAAATAATTGCTGATACACAAAAGTTCATGAAGCTGTCGAAAGAAGAGGGTAGCCTCAGAGAAACGGTTGAAACTTATAACAAGTATAAAAAGATTAGTAAACAGTTGGATGACGACGAGACCATGCTCAGAGAAAAGCTTGACAGTGAGATGGAGGAGATGGTTAAGTCCGAGATTAGTGATCTAAAGGATCAAAAAGCAAAGTTAGAAGAGCAAATGAAACTGCTGTTGATTCCTAAAGATCCTAATGACGAAAAGAACATCATCATGGAGATTCGTGGTGCTGCTGGTGGTGATGAAGCTAGTTTGTTTGCTGCGGATCTGTATAATATGTACACCAAGTACGCGGAAAGACAGGGATGGAAGATTGAAGTGATTGATGAGACTGACACTGAAGTTGGTGGATTCAAAGAGATCGTTTTGATGATTACTGGTGATAAGGTTTATTCTAAGTTAAAGTATGAAAATGGTGCCCATCGGGTTCAACGGATTCCTTCCACTGAATCGGCTGGACGAGTTCACACTTCAACGGCCACTGTTGGTGTAATGCCAGAAGAGGAAGACGTTGACATTGACATTGATCCTGGTGACATTCGGACGGATGTCTATCGTTCTTCAGGAGCTGGTGGACAGCATATTAATAAAACATCGTCAGCGGTGCGGATGACCCACTTACCAACTGGAATTGTGGTTGCCATGCAAGATGAACGTTCCCAACAGCAAAACCGGGCTAAGGCAATGCGAGTTTTAAAAGCTCGGGTTTACGATTACTACAAGCAAAAAGAACAAAATGAATATGATGAAAAGCGTAAGGATGCGATTGGAACGGGAGATCGTTCTGAAAGAATTCGTACTTACAATTATCCGCAAAATCGGGTCACTGATCACCGCATTGGTTTAACTTTAAATAAGTTAGACAAGATTATGGATGGTGATTTAGATGACATTATTGATGCCCTAATTGTTTCTGATCAGGCTAAAAAGCTGGAGAAGTTAAATGATTCAGAAGCTTAAAAAGAATGCCACCGTTTTTGAAGCCCTTAATTGGGCTTCTTTGCGTCTTAAGGAGAAAAATTTGGATCCCGACCAGGGACGTTGGTTGATGAGGTCATTAATGGGGTGGAATCTAACCAACTTACTGATGAATTATCGGTTGAATTTAACTGATGATCAGCAAAGTCAGTTTATTCAAATGGTAAATCGGATCCTTAATTATGAACCACTTCAGTATGTCATTGGAACGACAGAATTTTACGGATATCACTTTCAGGTTAATCCAAATGTCTTAATTCCAAGACCTGAGACCGAGGAGTTGGTGGAATGGGTCTTAAATGAGCACGATGACCAGCCGATAAGTGTTTTAGACTTGGGAACTGGAAGTGGTGCCATCGCAATTTCGTTAAAAAAGCAACGTCCTAAGTGGAACGTAACGGGTTCGGATGTTTCTGAAGCCGCGTTAAAAGTAGCTCAAGCAAACGCAATAGCCAATCATGCTGAGGTGAAAATGGTTGAAAGCGATCTATTCGATTCTTTTAACGGACAAAGATTTGATTTAATTGTTTCTAATCCGCCATATGTCGCTAAAGATGAAATTAAGTATATGGATGAAAGTGTCTTAGAGTATGAACCACGTCAGGCACTCTTTGCACAAGATCATGGTCTTGCGGTTTACCAAAAGATTGCAAAGAACATTCATGCTTACTTAAAGAAGAATGGTTCACTTTATTTAGAGATTGGCTTTAAACAGGGAAATTCAGTCAAACGTTTGCTAGAGGCTGATAACCCTGACCGATCGGTTCGTCTAAGAAAAGACATGGCGATGCGTGATCGGATGATTAAAATGAAATAAGGAGAATGAATAAGATGGATACTAAGATATTTACACCGGATCAAATTCAAGCGGCAGCAGCTGAGCTTAAAAAGGGTAATTTGGTCTCATTTCCAACCGAAACGGTCTATGGATTAGGAGCAGATGCTACTAATGTCTCAGCTGTGAAGAAGGTTTATAAGGCTAAAGGACGTCCAAGTGACAATCCATTAATTGTGCACGTTGCTGACGTTGAGACGGTTGAGAAGTATGCCCAACCACTAGATGAAAACGTCAAAAAGTTGATGAAGACGTTTTGGCCAGGTCCATTGACCATTATTTTGAAATTAAAGCCAGGTGCTCTTGCAAAAGAGGTTACTGGAGGGCTTGATACTGCTGCCTTTCGAAACCCGAATAAACAATCTACTTTGAACTTAATTCAAGCTGCTGGAGTTCCACTTGTAGGACCATCTGCTAATACCTCGGGCAAGCCAAGTCCGACCCTTGCTAAGCATGTTTATCATGATTTAAATGGTAAGATTGCTGGGATCTTAGATGATGGGGCCACCGATTTTGGTGTTGAGTCGACGGTCATTGACATGTCAACTGATAAACCTGCCATTCTTCGACCTGGTGCTGTTACCGTGGATCAAATTGAGCGGGTGATTGGACCGGTGGATGATGCTGTGCACCATGTGAGTGCCGATCAAGTTCCAAAGGCTCCCGGAATGAAGTATCGTCATTATGCTCCGGATGCACAGGTTCAGGTTGTTGATCATAAAGATGACTGGAAACGTGCTGCTGATTGGATTAAAGGTCAGGATGAAACTGTGGGTGTAATGGCCACGGATGATGTGATTGATTCGATTAATTGGCCCCAAAATGCTGAATTGTATAGTTTAGGAAAAGATGTTTCAACCGCTAGTCACTTACTTTTTGCCGGCCTACGCCATTTTGACCTAGAAAATGGTGTCGATAATATTTTGACGCAGGGATTTCCTGCGACTGAATTGGGAGAAGCTTATATGAATCGATTAAATAAATCAGCGGGACAAAAACACTTTGAATAAGTATAATTGACTCAACTAATAAATTGGGGTTGATAATATGACAAATAAAGACTACGAAAAAATGGATCCTGAGCTCTGGGATGCCATTCATGACGAAAAAAAACGTCAGGATGATACAATCGAGCTTATTGCTTCCGAAAATATTGCTTCGAAGGGTGTTCGGGCTGCGCAAGGTTCAGTTTTAACCAATAAGTACGCAGAAGGATATCCTGGTCATCGATATTATGGTGGATGTGAGTATGTTGATAAGGTTGAGACTTTAGCCATTAATAGAGCAAAAGAACTATTTGGTGCGGAATACGTAAACGTTCAACCTCATTCCGGGTCTCAGGCTAATCAAGCTGCTTATGCTGCTTTTCTAAAACCAGGTGAAAAAATTCTTGGAATGGATTTAAATGCTGGGGGACACTTGTCTCACGGTGCTAAAGTTAACTTTTCCGGTAAGATTTACCAATCATTTACTTACGGAGTTGATCCACAAACGGAACAATTGGACTATGACAATATTCAGAAGATTGCTGAAGAAGTCCAACCCCAAATTATTGTTGCGGGGGCCTCAGCTTATAGTCGAATCATTGATTGGAAGCAGTTTCGTAAAATTGCCGATAGTGTTGGAGCATACTTAATGGTAGATATGGCTCATATTGCTGGTTTAGTGGCAGCTGGATTGCATCCCAGCCCAGTTGGGATTGCCGATGTAGTTACTACCACTACTCACAAGACTTTAAGGGGTCCTCGTGGAGGAATGATTTTAAGTCAGGAAAAGTATGCTAAGAAAATTAAGTCGGCTGTTTTCCCTGGCACTCAAGGTGGACCACTGGAACAGGTAATTGCTGCAAAAGCAGTCGCTTTTCATGAAGATTTACAACCTGACTTTCTTGACTATTCCAAACAAATCCTTAAAAACGCAAACGCGATGGCTGATGAATTTAACCAATCAGATCATCTAAGAGTAGTTTCAGGTGGAACTGATAATCATTTGATGACCGTGGATCTAACCGATACTGGTTTGAACGGGAAGCAGGTTCAAGACATGCTGGATTCGTTAATGATCACTACTAACAAGGAAGCAATTCCAAATGAAAAGTTAAAACCAACTTTAACGAGTGGTTTGCGAATTGGAACTCCTGCTATTACCTCAAGGGGATTTGATGAGGACGATTCTAGAAAAGTTGCAGATTTAATTATTAAAGCAATTGATAATTATGACGACCCGAGCGTGTTAGCACAAATTAAGGGTGAAGTAGCAAAGTTGTGTAAGGAGAATCCCATTACCCGATAGGATTCTAGAAATTTTTGTTTGTTCCTTGTGTTATAATATTGATAAATATAATACAAAGAGGAGAGTGCGTTATGGGCGAGTTTCACGTAATGGATCATCCGTTGATCCAACATAAATTAAGCATTATTAGAGATAAGAATTGCGGGACACGTGAGTTTAGAGAAGTCGTCAATGAGATTGCTAGTTTGATGGTTTTTGAAGTTGCTCGTGATATGCCGCTTAAAGACGTTGAAGTTGAGACACCTGAGGGAACTGCGCACGCTAAGAAATTAGCTGGCAAAAAAGTTGCCGTAGTTCCAATTCTTAGAGCTGGAATTGGAATGGTTGATGGAGTTCTTGATTTGATTCCAACAGCAAAAGTTGGCCATATCGGGATGTATCGTGATGAAAAGACCTTTCAGCCACATGAATATTTTCTAAAGTTACCAAGTGATATTGGCGAACGACAAATCTTTGTGGTTGATCCGATGCTTGCCACGGGTGGTTCAGCAATCATGGCCCTTGATGCATTAAAGAAACATGGTGCTAACCCTAAGAACATCAAATTTGTTTGTTTGGTTGCGGCTCCAGAGGGTGTTAAAGCGGTTCAAAAAGCTGAACCGGATGTTGACATCTATGCGGCGGCGCTTGATGATCATCTTGACCATGGATACATTGTTCCTGGTTTAGGTGATGCCGGAGATCGTTTATTTGGTACTAAATAAATATTAATTTTAAGTGAGAGCGAGTTAACTCCCACTTTTTTTGTTGGATTGCTTTACTTAAAGGTGGTATTTGAGTTTTATAAACTTCGATTGTGTAACAATTGTTATAGAGACTATAAAATTAGAATTTTTGGTGCTTTATAGCTTTGAAATTTGCTCAGAATGGTGGTATTATTTCATCAGATTTGAATAAGTGAGCATGTGACTTATTTAAATAATGAATCGCAATTATTCAACTACTTTTTTATGGCACGTTTTTTATTGCGAGTGATAATAGTTGCGAAAAGAGGTGATATCTGTGGAGCCAACTCGTACTTTTCAATTTTTAGGTCTTACTTTCAACGTCAGCAATATGATTTCTGGTGTGATTGTGGCTGTCATTTTGTTTGCGTTTATATTTGTCTGCTCGAGAAACCTGCAGTTGAAACCAAAGGGTAAACAAAATTTATTGGAGTACATGATTGATTTTACAAATGGAATTATAAAGTCAACGATCGGAAATGATGCACCTAAGAAATATGGACTATGGGCTTTTACGCTATTCTATTTCATCTTAATAGCTAACCTGCTTGGACTGTTTATACATATTCAGGTAGGTAACATTGTTTATGTTAAGAGTCCAACGGCTGATCCAATCGTTGCCTTAACGTTCTCATTAATGTCTCTGACATTTGCTATGTATAGTGGTGTTGAAAAGTTGGGTTACAAGGGACACTTTAAGGGATTCTTACAACCTGTCTTCTTGTTCCTACCAATCAACCTGCTTGAGGAGCTTACGAACTTCTTAACGCTTGGAATTCGTGTTTATGGGAATATTTTTGCTGGAGAATTGTTGGCCGGAATAATTGCTAATTTAGCATTTTCAAATGGATTGTGGCTGGTTCCGGTCGCTGCCCCGCTTGAATTGGCATGGCAAGGATTCTCAGTGTTTATTGGCTGTATTCAAGCCTATGTATTTGTAACATTATCATCTGTATATGTTTCTCAAAAATTATCAATTGAGGAATAAGAAAATAGGAGGATTATATTATGGGAGCTATTGCTGCTGGAATCGCAATGTGTGGTGCCGCTATTGGTGCCGGAATTGGTGACGGTTTAATTATTTCCAAGATGCTTGAAGGTATGGCACGTCAACCAGAATTATCAGGTACACTTAGAACTAACATGTTCATTGGTGTCGCCTTAGTCGAAGTTATGCCCATCTTGGCCTTTGTTGTTGCCTTCTTGGTTATGAACAAATAAAGAAAACATTTTCTTAGTTTAGAAAAAGGAGGTGTCAATAGATGTATACACATTTAGTTATTGCGGCTGGATTCAACGTTGGTGATATGTTGTTTTATGCCATTTTGTTCTTACTTCTAATGTGGATTGTTAAGATTTTCGCTTGGAAGCCAATTACCAAAATGATGCAAGATCGCTCAACTAAGATTGCCAACGATATTGATTCTGCTGAAAAATCACGTAACGACGCTGCTAAGTTAGCAAAAGAACGTGCCGATGCATTACAAAACTCGCATGACGAAGCAACTAAAATCGTTAGTGATGCTGAACAAGCTGGTCAAAAACGTCGAGACACAATTATTTCCGATGCTCAAAATGATGCTAAAGGTTTAAAAGATAAGGCTCATAAAGATATCGAACAAGAACGTGAAGACGCTTTAGCAAGTACTAAAGATGATGTGGCAGATTTATCTATTGAGATTGCTTCCAAAATCATTAAGAAGAACTTAAATGCTGATGATCAAAAAGCATTAATCGATTCTTATATTGAAGGGCTAGGTAATCCAAATGAGTCTAGATAAGGTTACGCTTGCCAAAAGATATTCTAATGCGTTGTTTCAAGTCCTGGAAGAACACAATGAATTGGAAACTGGAAACGCTGAATTAATGGCTATTAAAGCTGTTTTTCATAATGATCCTAGTTTATCAATGGCATTGGCTGGTCCAGTTCTTGATCTTAAGCAAAAAGATTCGATCATTAATTCTTTGATTGATGGCGCAACTTCTGAGTACGTCAAGAATTTCGTAAAAATGGTTTATGACTATGGACGTATTAATGATATGGTCGCGATTATTGATGAATTTGGCAAATTATATGATAAGAAACAAGGAATCGTGCGTGCTAGCGTAGTTACAGCAGTTCCAATGAATGACGAAGAGAAAGATAAATTAACCCAAACATTTGCTCAACGAGTTGGTGCTAAGACAGTTGATTTGTCTGCGAAAGTAGACAGTAGTATCATTGGCGGCGCAATCTTGTCGTCTGATAACGTTGTTTACGACGGAAGCGTTCGAACAAAGATTAAAGAAGTGCGAAAACTGCTCTCTTAGTCGATAAGATATCTATATTGAAGAGGTGAAACTTTTATGAGCATTAAGGCTGAAGAAATTAGTGCCCTAATTAAAAAACAATTAGATGGCTACAAAGACGAACTTAACGTCGACGAAACCGGTGTTGTTACCTATGTTGGTGATGGTGTCGCTCGTGCATATGGTCTAGATAATGCTTTATCCGGTGAGTTACTGGAGTTCCAAAACGGTGTTTATGGAATGGTGCAAAACCTCGAAAGCAACGAAGTTGGTATCGTTGTTTTAGGTGACTTTACAGGTATTCGTGAAGGTGACAGTGTTAAAAGAACCGGAAGAATCATGGAAGTTCCTGTTGGAGACAACATGGTTGGACGAGTTGTTAACTCATTAGGTCAACCAATTGATGGTAAAGGTGAGATCAAGACTGATCAAACTGCTCCAATTGAGAAAAAAGCACCCGGAATCATGCAACGTCAAAGTGTTAAACAACCACTACAAACTGGTATCAAATCAATTGATGCTTTGGTTCCAATTGGTAGAGGTCAGCGTGAGCTGATCATTGGTGATAGAAAAACTGGTAAGACTTCAATTGCGATTGATACGATCTTGAATCAAAAAGACCAAGATATGATTTGTATCTACGTTTCAATTGGACAAAAAGATTCAACTGTTAGACAACAAGTAAACACGCTCCAAAAGTATGGTGCGATGGATTACACGATTGTTATGTCAGCTGGTCCATCTGAACCTGCCCCATTGCTTTACATTGCTCCATATGCTGGTGCAACAATGGGTGAATACTTCATGGATAAAGGAAAAGATGTTCTGATTGTTTTCGATGATTTAACGAAACAAGCTAATGCTTATCGTGAACTTTCCTTAATTTTGAGACGTCCACCTGGCCGTGAAGCATATCCTGGTGACATTTTCTACACTCACTCACGTTTACTTGAACGTGCTGCTAAATTGAGTGACAAGATGGGTGGCGGTTCAATGACCGCTCTTCCAATCGTTGAAACTCAAGCAGGGGATGTTTCAGCTTATATTCCAACCAACGTAATTTCGATTACCGATGGTCAGATCTTCTTAAATTCTGACATGTTCTATTCTGGAGATCGTCCAGCTGTTGATGCTGGTACTTCAGTTTCTCGTGTTGGTGGAGATGCTCAAATCAAGGCAATGAAGAAAGTTGCTGGTACATTACGTTTGGATCTTGCTTCATATCATGAACTAGAATCATTTGCTCAATTTGGTTCTGATCTTGATGAAGCTACTAAAGCTAAACTGGATCGTGGTGCTAGAACGGTGGAAGTATTAAAACAACCACTTCATTCTCCACTACCAGTTGAAAAACAAGTTTTGATTTTGTATTGCTTAACTCATGGTTACTTAGACAAGATCGCAGTTGATGATGTTTTAAGATTCCAGGATGAGATTTTCAAATTCTTTGATGCTAGTTATTCTGACTTACTTGGGACCATTAAGAAGACTGGTGATCTTCCAGATGAGAAGAAATTAAACAGTGCAATTCAAGAATTTGCAAGCACCTTTAAGCCCTCGGCTAAGGGTGACAGTGTAGTTAATAGTAATTAACTTGAAGGGAGGATAACAACTAATGGCTGAATCGATGAATGATGTAAAGCACAGAATCGCATCGACCAAGAGTACGCGTCAGATTACCGAGGCGATGCAGATGGTTTCAACTGTCAAGTTGAACAGAATTCAGGCACATACTGTGAACTATAATCAGTATGTATCTAAGGTTAAGTCTGTAATCGCTCATCTGGCTCAGTCCGATTTGTTAGAGGATAATAAACCTTCAAGTCAAGATTCAAAAAATGCTAAGAAAAAGACTGCGTATATTGTAATTTCATCCGATCGTGGAATGGTTGGAAGTTATAACAGTAATGTGATTAGAGGTACGAACGAGTTTATTGAAAAACATACTCCGAATACCGATGATTATATGATTTTAGCAATTGGTGGTAGTGGCGCTGACTTCTACAAGAAGCGTGGTGCAAACGTAGCGTACGAAAATCGTACGGTTTCAGATGTACCTACTTATACTGAAGTTCAAGGAATCGTTAAAACAATTACTTCAATGTATAACGACGGAATTTATACCGACTTGTACATTTGCTATAACCATTTCATTAACCGAATTTCTTCTGATTTTAGAGCCGAAAAGCTCTTGCCAATGGATAAAGATTCCATTCAATCTTCCATGGATGAAAAAGATAGTGGTCAAGCTGGATCTGACGTTAAAGTGAAAAACTTGATTGAAGATTACGATATTGAACCATCTGCTAAAGCAGTATTGGGAGTCGTAATTCCACAATATGCTGAAAGCTTGATGTACGGGGCAATCTTGGATGCCAAAACTGCTGAACATGCTTCAAGTTCGACAGCAATGAAATCTGCTACGGATAATGCCGATGATTTGATTTCATCATTGGAACTTAAGTATAACCGTGCACGACAGGCCGCAATCACTACCGAAATTACAGAAATTACTGGTGGTCAAGAAGCATTGAACCAATAATAGATGGGAGGAATTAAAGCATAATGAATACTACTGGTAAAGTACAACAAGTTATCGGACCAGTTGTTGATGTTAAATTTCCCCTAGACGGTGATTTACCAGAAATCAATACTGCTTTGAACATTAAAAAGGGTGACAACCAACAGTTAGTTGTCGAAGTTGCTCTTGAATTAGGTGACGGAGTAGTACGGACCATTGCCATGGACGGAACTGATGGTTTACGTCGTGGAATGGATGTTGAAAATACTGGTGCTCCAATTGAAGTTCCAGTAGGTAATGATACTCTAGGTCGAGTATTTAATGTTTTAGGTCAACCGATTGATGGTGGACCTGAGTTTGGACCTGATCAGACAAGATGGGCCATTCACAGACAGCCACCTAAGTACGATGAGTTAAACCCATCTACTGAAGTTCTTGAAACTGGAATTAAAGTTATTGATTTATTAGCTCCATATATTCGTGGAGGTAAAGTTGGATTATTCGGTGGTGCCGGTGTTGGTAAGACTGTTTTAATTCAGGAATTAATTCATAACATTGCCCAGGGTCATAACGGTATTTCCGTTTTCACTGGTGTTGGTGAAAGAACCCGTGAAGGTAATGATATGTACTTCGAAATGAAAGGATCAGGTGTTTTAAAGCAGACTGCCATGGTGTATGGTCAGATGAATGAGCCACCTGGTGCTCGTATGCGTGTTGCATTAACTGGTCTTACAATCGCTGAATACTTTAGAGATGCAGAAGGAGACGATGTCCTTCTATTTATCGATAATATCTTCAGATTTACCCAAGCTGGTACTGAAGTTTCAGCCTTGTTAGGTCGTATTCCATCAGCCGTAGGTTATCAGCCTACGTTAGCTACTGAAATGGGACAGCTACAAGAACGAATCACCTCGACTAAAAAAGGTGCGATCACTTCAATTCAAGCTGTTTATGTTCCAGCCGATGACTACACCGACCCAGCTCCTGCAACTACGTTTGCCCATTTGGATGCTACTACCAACCTTGAACGTTCATTGACGCAACAGGGTATTTATCCTGCCGTTGATCCGTTGGCTTCAACTTCATCTGCTCTTTCTCCAGAAATTGTGGGACAAGAACACTTTGACGTTGCCAGCCAAGTTCAACACGTTCTTCAACGATATCGTGAATTGCAAGATATCATTTCAATTCTAGGAATGGATGAATTGTCTGACGAAGAAAAGACCATTGTTGGTCGTGCTCGTCGAATCCAATTCTTCCTATCACAAAGCTTTACGGTTGCTGAACAGTTTACTGGTCTTCCTGGTAAATACGTTCCAGTTAAAGATACTATCGCAGGTTTCAAGGGAATCCTTGAAGGTAAATACGATAATATTCCAGAAGATTGTTTTAGAAACTGTGGTGGAATTGATGATGTTGTTGCTAACTACAACAAACTGAAAGAACAAAAAGCAAGTCAGAGCAAATAGGAGGGTGATCTAATTGGCTGATAATAAATCATCAGTATTAACCGTTAGTATCGTTACTCCTGATGGCGAAGTTTATTCCAACGATCAAGTTACTATGGCCGTTATTGAGACCATGATGGGTGATCTTGGAATTCTAGCTAACCATGTTCCAGTGATTGCTTCTTTAAGAATTGGTGAAACGAGATTCAAGTTTAATGGAAACGACATGGACACCGTTGCCGTTAATGGTGGCTTTGCTGAATTTTCCAATAATACTTTGACAATCGTTGCTGATAGTGCTGAGCGTAAAGGTGACATTGATGTATCGAGAGCTACTCATGCCCGTGAGCGTGCAGAACAGAAAATTAAAGATGCTCAATCTAAGAACGATACGGATGCTTTGAAACGTGCACAAGTTGCATTACAAAGAGCTGTTAACCGAATTAATGTTGCACAGCATTAGTTTTAAAAAGAGGAACTTTCTAGTTCCTCTTTTTTGTTACAATTTTTTACATGGACCTCC
The DNA here is from genome assembly GCF_000814735.1 of Fructilactobacillus fructivorans. Classification (NCBI taxonomy): domain Bacteria; kingdom Bacillati; phylum Bacillota; class Bacilli; order Lactobacillales; family Lactobacillaceae; genus Fructilactobacillus; species Fructilactobacillus fructivorans. Next base: position 67,537 of record NZ_JOJZ01000019.1, on the reverse strand, counting down.
GATTTACGACAATTAGGTATTTTTATGATAGTATATACTAAGAATGAATATTAGGAGTATCGCGTAATGAACCCATTTGGAGTTGAATCATTAATCACAATAATTAGCCAGCTATTCTTTATTGCAGTAGCTTTTTGGGCTATACAAGGAATTCACTTTGAACGGTTCTTACCAATTCAAGAGCGTCAAGGTAAGGTCTTAATTGTCTTACTTTCGATCGTGATTGGTTTTATATGCAGTTCGTTCTTTATGTCATTCATTGATAACTTAAAAAATTTAACAGTACTATTTAAATAATACTTATAGGAGAGAGTACCATGGAAAAAATTGTTGTGCATGGCGGAAATAAGCTTAATGGACGAGTTCACATTGAGGGTGCCAAAAATGCTGTTTTACCGATTCTAGCTGCTACTATTCTTGCTAAAGATGGTCAGACCGTTTTAACTAATTGTCCCATGCTGTCCGATGTTTTTACTATGAATCAAGTTTTAAAACATTTAGGCATTAAAGTTGATTTTGATGAAAATAAAAATAAAATTACCGTGGATGCTTCCGGTGAAATTTCACCAGAAGCTCCATATGAATACGTTTCAAAAATGAGAGCATCAATTGTGGTTATGGGACCACTTCTTGCTCGTTTAGGACAGGCTAAGGTTGCTTTGCCAGGCGGATGTGCAATTGGCAGTCGTCCAATTGACTTACATTTACGTGGCTTTGAAGCTTTAGGCGCCCATATTGAACAACATGATGGCTACGTTGAAGCTTCTGCTCCAAATGGCTTAGTTGGAACTGATATTTACTTTGATTTTCCAAGCGTCGGAGCAACACAAAACGTGATGATGGCAGCTACCCTTGCTAAGGGAACCACTAAGATTCAAAATGTTGCTCGTGAGCCTGAAATTGTCGACTTACAAAAGGTATTAAATAAAATGGGTGCCAAGGTTTCTGGTGCTGGTACTAATACAATCACAGTAGTTGGAGTTAAAAGTCTTCATGGTGCTGATCATGAAGTGGTTCAGGATCGGATTGAAGCTGGAACCTTTATGGTAGCGGCTGCGCTTACTCAAGGCAATGTTTTAATTGAGAATGGAATTACTGAACACAATCTTCCTTTGATTTCTAAAATGAAACAAATGGGGGTAAAGGTTGAGCAAGAACGTGATGGGGTTCGAGTAATCGGCCCCGCTGAATTAAAACCGGTTGACGTTAAAACTGCTCCATACCCCGGGTTCCCTACTGATATGCAACCTCAGATGACAGTTCTTCAATTAGAGGCTAATGGGGTTAGTAAATTAACAGAAACAGTGTTTGAAAACCGATTTATGCATATGGAAGAACTCCGTCGAATGGGTGCTAATTTTGATATTAAAGGTCAATCAGTCATTATGTATGGACCAACTCATTTTGAGGGTGCCAAGGTTGCGGCAACCGATCTTAGAGCTGCCGCTGCGCTGATTTTAGCAGGATTAGTTGCTGATGGGTATACTGAAGTTACCAATCTCAAGTATCTTGATCGTGGGTACTATGAATTTCACAAGAAGCTCCAAAAGCTTGGTGCAGAAGTTGAACGAATTCCCATCAAAGAAAGCGACGCAATTGCTAATGACTAACTTTGATCGTTAGAAAAGCTTAGATAATTTCGTATGTGATAATTCTCTTTTGCTATTATGAATATGCTATAATTTAGTTAAACGATGTTACGGAAGGAAGTATTTTTATGGCACAAGATATTGGGATTGATTTAGGAACTGCTAACGTTCTTATATACGTTACAGGAAAGGGTATTGTTCTTAATGAACCATCTGTAGTTGCCGTTGATACAAAGACTAATAAGGTATTAGCGGTTGGTACTGAAGCTTACCAGATGGTTGGAAGAACTCCCGGAAACATCAAAGCCATTCGACCATTAAAAGATGGAGTAATTTCTGATTTTGACATCACTCAGGAAATGCTTTCATATTTTATTAGTAAATTAAGCGTTAAGGGCGTTGTTTCTAAACCACAGACAATGATCTGTGCTCCTACAAACATCACTAACATTGAACGAAAAGCAATTATTCAAGCAGCAGAACGAGCAGCTGGTGGACAGGTTTTCATCGAAGAAGAACCAAAGGTAGCTGCTGTTGGTGCGGGAATGGATATTTATCAACCACATGGTAGTATGGTCATCGATATGGGTGGGGGAACCTCAGATATTGCGGTTCTTTCACTTGGAGATATTGTGGCTAGTAAGTCACTGAAAATTGCCGGTGACGTTATGAATGGTGACATTGTTAATTTCTTAAAACAAGAGCATAATCTCATCATTGGAGAACATACTGTTGAACGAATCAAGATGCAGATTGGAACGGCTGACGTATCAAGTCAAGATGTCAAAGAAATGGAAGTTAGAGGTCGTGACTCAGTCAGTGGGATGCCAAAGTCGGTAACCATTACTAGTCAAGAGGTTGCTCAAGCCATTAATGGATCTATTAATTCAATTGTATCCGGAGCCAAGGCAGTTCTTGAAACCATTCCTCCAGAAATCTCAGCTGATATTATTGATCGTGGTGTTATGTTAACTGGTGGCGGAGCATTACTTAAAGACATTGACACTGTAATTGCGAATGCTTTGACGGTTCCAGTTTATATTTCTGAAGATCCATTAGATAACGTTGCTAAAGGTGCTGGTGAAATGCTAGAACACATGAGTAACACTAAGAAGAGTCGAGGGTTCTTCAGTAGAAAATAATTGAGAGAAAAAAGTTGAAACGAATATTTATATCTTTAATTAAATTTTATCAGCATTTTATTTCACCGTTATTTCCGCCTAGTTGTCGTTACTCACCGACTTGTTCCCATTACACGCTTGAAGCAATCGACCGCTTTGGAGCTTTTAAAGGGATCTTGATGGGTACCGCCCGAATTTTACGATGCAATCCACTTGTAAAAGGTGGATATGATCCCGTTCCAAGGAAGTTTTCACTGGGTAGAAATAAGAAAGCTGAAGAAGATTATCGTCGCTCAATGAAGTTAAAATAGTTGATTTTATCAACTATTTTTTATTCTAGGAGGTTTTAGAAGTGTCGAGAAAAGAAAAACAAATTGGAGTTAATATCGTCGAGGATCCAGAAGAAAAAGCGTTAAAGTTAGTTCAAATTGGTGGCCATACCGTTGGTACAATTGAAGAAAAAAATGGGAAATCTGTTTGCGTAATCGGTGATAAAACTTTTCATGAAAATAGTGAGGAAGATGCTGTCGCTGAAGTAATAAGAGAGTATAATTTACATCAAAGATAAGTATGATCTTATAAAAAGGGAGTTCTAATCGTGTTTAATAAGTCGGAAGATATAGACGATAATCGAATCGATTGGGGAATTATCTTTTGTGTACTGATGCTTGCTTTGGTAGGTTTAGGCTCAATTTTTGTAGCAGCAAGTCATGATACTAGTCAGACTAGTGTCGTAAAAGCGGTGGTATCTCAACTAGTATGGTACGCAATTGGAGCAATTGCGATTGTCGTTGTGATGCAGTTTGATTCTGAACAGTTGTGGAAACTTGCGCCATACGCGTATTGGTTTGGAATCTTTCTTCTAGTTGCTGTCCTTTTCTTATACAGTCGATCTTATGAAGCACAGACCGGTGCTAAGAGTTGGTTTCAACTGGGTCCACTAACATTTCAACCATCAGAGATTATGAAGCCAGCGTACATCTTGATGCTAGCAAAGGTGATTGCTGCCCATAATAATGAACATCCCATTCATGAGCCACGAACGGATTGGGCACTACTTGGTAAAATGATTTTGTGGACAATTCCAATCGTAATTCTGTTGAAGTTACAAAATGATTTTGGTACGACCATCGTGTTTATTGCTATTTTAGCTGGCATGATGATTGTCTCGGGAGTTACTTGGAAAATCCTCGGTCCCATCTTTGGAGTGACTGGTGGTTTAGGCGTGATTGCTCTTACCCTGGCTATTACCAAAGAGGGACGAGCATTACTAGGAAACTTTGGTTTCAAAGCTTATCAATTTGCTCGAATTGATACCTGGTTGCATCCTGAGTCAGATACGAGTAACCAAGGGTTTCAATTGTGGCAAAGTATGAAAGCTGTCGGTTCGGGAGGATTATCCGGAACTGGATTTAACGTTTCTAAAGTGTATGTGCCAGTTCGTGAATCTGATATGATTTTTTCCGTAATGGGAGAAAACTTTGGATTCATTGGTGGCGTTTTATTGATTTTACTTTATTTCTTATTAATTTATGAAATGATTAAAGTTACCTTTGAAACTAAGAATGTTTTCTATGCCTACATTTCTAGTGGAGTAATCATGATGATCTTATTCCATGTTTTTGAAAACATTGGAATGAGTATCGGATTGCTTCCGATGACTGGTATTCCACTTCCATTTGTGAGTCAAGGAGGATCAGCCTTAATTGGTAATATGATAGGGATTGGGTTGATAATGTCAATGCAATACCATAATAAGAGCTCAATGTTCAGTACAGAAAAGAATTTCTCATAAAGCATGTTTATTCATGCTTTTTTATTTGGTTTCATCTACAATGAATTTTTTGTGTTATACTTAAGGTTCTATTATGAACGACAGAGGTGCGAAAATGACTAAAAATAAAAAGCACGTTGCGCTATTATTCGGTGGAAATTCATCAGAGCACGACGTCTCAAAAAGATCCGCGCATAATATTTATGATGCGATGGATAAGGATAAGTACGAAGTCAGCTTATTCTTAATTACCAAAAATGGAATTGTCTTGAGCAATGAAGCTTCTCACCGTGTATTTGACGGTGAGGATGAAGCTGATGTAGTAAAAGACGAGATTCCCAAGTTAGACATGAATAATCCCTTAGCACCTATCATTAATTTTGATAGTACTAGTGATATTGATGTTTTCTTTCCAATTATTCACGGAAATCTTGGTGAAGACGGAACGATTCAAGGGTTGTTGCGTTTAATGAACAAGCCTTACGTGGGTAGTGGAATCTTAGCTTCATCCATGGCATACGATAAAGACATTACTAAGAAAATCTTAGATGAAGCTGGGATTAACAACACTAAATATGTATTGTTAACTCCAGATAATCGAAAAGATTGGAATTATGATAAGTTGGCAGCAAAGTTGGGTTCTTTAATGTTTATCAAACCCGCTAATCAAGGATCTTCAATTGGAATTCACCAGGTTCATAATCAAGCAGAACTAGAAAGTGGATTAAACGATGCTTTTCGTTATGACAATAAAATTTTGATCGAAGAAGCCATTGAAGGTCCTGAAGAGGTTGAAATTTCTATTTTAGGAAATGAGGACCCTAAGGCTTCTAAACTTGGTGCAATTAAGGTTCCCGCTGATGATAAATTCTATACTTATGACAATAAGTTTGTAGATGCTAGTCAGGTCCAATTTACTATCCCAGTTCAATTACCTGATGGAGTTGATGAGCAAATCACTAAAATGGCACTTGGAGCGTACAAAGCACTTGGATTAAAAGGAATGGCTCGAATTGATTTTCTGGTATCTAAAGACTTCAAACCATATTTAAGCGAAGTTAATACTTTGCCTGGCTTTACAAACATTTCTTTATATCCTCAACTTTGGGAAGCTTCTGGAATTAGTTACACCGATTTGATTGATCAATTAATTGAATTAGCATATGCGGAGTTTAATCGTCAATCTAAAATTCTTCATGATTTTAAGCCACTTCAAAAGGGTGACCAGAAAAAAGTTTATGAAGATAAATAAACAAAAAAAGATTATGACTTAATTTAGTCATAATCTTTTTTGTTTTTAAGAATTGTTGCGTATTTACTTGGTAGGAGGTGATAATGATGAAAAGATGTGATTGGGCTACTAAAAGTCCACAACTAATGGATTATCATGATACCAAATGGGGCGTTCCTGATTATGATGAACAATCATTGTTTCGAGATTTGTCACTTGAAATTATGCAAGCTGGCCTCCAATGGAATCTAATTTTAAAAAAATTAGATGGATTGGATGATATTTATCATCAATTTGACTTCGGTTACCTAGCTTATCATTTCGAGGAGGTTAGAAGGAGAGCCTTGAATGATGTCCGAGGAATTCGAAATCGATCTAAAATTGAGGCAATTTTAACGAATGCCCAAATTATGGCTGAATTAGAAGCGCAAAACATCCATTTTTTTGACCAACTATGGCAGTTAGTTAATTACACGCCAATTGATCATTTAGTTAGTAATGATCAAGTTAATTTGGATGAAATGAAACCAATGATGGAAAAGTTTAAGCGTATGTTTCAGAAATACCATTTTAAAAGAGTTGGTCCCATGACGCTCTATTCTTTTTTACAAGCATCAGGAATCGTTAATGATCATGATGTTGAGTGCTTTAGGCACGATGAGATTTTGAAATACAGAGGGAGATGACGGGCTTGGAAGTCATCATGCCCTCAAAAGCGTTATTAAAAAAGATCGGAATTAGGATTAGAAAACGACGGTTGGACCTTCATATGACCCAGGCAGAATTAGCAAAGGGTCTTTGTACCCAATCGACGATTAGTGCTTTGGAAAACGATGGTTGTTTTAACCAATGGAGTATTATCCCAAAGATTGTATCACGATTAGGGATGAATCTAGATGAGATGTGTGTTTCTAATAATTACTGCTACGCCAAAGAATTATTGAAGCAAATTGAGTGTAACTTACTCCACTATCATTTTGAAAAGGCCAACACCATCATCAAAACGATCAAAGTTGAAAATATTGATTCAAAAGAAATTAAGGGACGGTATTATTGTGAACGTGGATTTGCTGAATTATTTTGCGGTGTTTCTTTAGACGAAGTCACTTTATGTTTTCATACGATGATTGATACCTATGCAGTTAAGGCGAATATTGTTTGTACAGCATGGAGTTATTTAGGGATGGCCATCTCATATCGTAGATTAGGATGTCAAAAATTAGCCCATAAGTACTTAGATGATGCATTAATGAGAATGCATCATCTGCTTCATCAAAAGCAGACGAATTTAAACGAACGCTACATTATCATTAAGTTAGGATTAGCGATTGTTACCTTTGCATTTATTTCTAACAATTACCAACTGGTTATCAATGAATCGAATCGGATGATTGCTTATTTAAAGCGTAAATATTCTTTTTATTGTTTGAAATCATTTTATAGTTTGAAGTACTTGAGTTATAAACAGGAAAAATTATGTTCAAAAGCTAAAGCGATCCAGAACAAGATTAACTTGTTGAATGGGGTTCGTGATAGTGGGAGAATTGATAAATTATTAAAAATTGCCAAACAAAAAAGCATTCGTTAAATTCAACGAATGCTTTTTTGTTTTATTTAGTAACTTTTTGTTTTCCTTTTTTAGGATCAACTTTTTGGTTATTTAAGTTAGTTCTAACAACCAAAACGTCACAAATAGCCATTCGCGTTACATATTCGGTCACAGAACCAATTAGTAAGCGTTCAACAGCATTTAATCCAGTAGCTCCAATCATGATCAAATCAATGTTTAATTTGGTTGGTAACTCTTTAGAAATAATTGTTTTAGGTGCCCCATATTCGATTGAATAATCAACTTTGTCAACACCATCATCCTTGGCTTCACGAGCATATTGTTCTAGGGTTTTCTTAGCGTTTTGCGTTACTTCTTCAACCACGGAAGTATCAAAACTAGAAATATTTTGAAAAGCTCGAGTATCCACAACGTGAACAATGTGCAAATGAGCATCATTTCGTTTGGCGACAGCAACGGCTTTTTTAAAAGCTAATTCGGATTCGTATGAACCATCAACGGGAACTAAGATATTATTGTATTCTTGTAGCATAAAAACCACCTCAATGTTTTATTTAACTTAATTCTAGTATTTTTTACTTGAAAAGTCAGATATAAAGGTTATTTATCCATGTACTGAATGATAAAAACTTCTGGAATAACAGCACATAAACAGCCGGCACATAAGACTAACAACGTGAAAACGGTGTTGTCAAAGAACAATGAAATAATCCCGAAAATTGCTACTACGAGCAGTATGATTCCACTAATAATTAAAATGATCCTTAATGAAGGGAATTTTTCAGGATGAAAGAGAAGGAAACTTTTATGAGCATGAGTTAAAAAGTAGATTCCGTTAATAATTAAAATTACGGAGAAAAATAACATTAAGACTTTGATGAGCATTAAAAACTATTCCTTTCCGTGATGCTTTTCAGCTTCATTAATTTTTTGATATTGATCAGCTAACGCTTTTTCGTATTTTCCGTTTAATTTTGGTTGGTAGTATTTCGCATCCTTAATTTTATCCGGAAGATATTGTTGTTGCACCCAATCATTTGGGTAATTATGTGGATATTTATAGCCAACATGACCAAGCTTCTTAGCACCCTTAAAGTGGGTGTCCTTAAGGTGATTGGGAATATCGCCATAATTTCCTGATTTTACATCTGATAGAGCATTATCAATAGCTTTAATGCCAGAATTAGATTTTGGTGATAGGCACAAATCAATAATCGCATCAGCCAAGGGAATCCGTCCCTCAGGAAGACCCAGCTTATCAGCAGCTTGCACCGCATTAACAGTTCTAGCAGCAGCTGCAGGATTAGCCAAACCAATATCCTCGTATGCAATTACCATTAGTCTACGGGTTAATGAATTTAAATCACCTGATTCAATTAAACGTGAGGCATAATGAAGGGCGGCATTGACATCTGAGCCACGAATCGACTTTTGAAGGGCTGATACCACATTATAGTGAGCATCACCATTCTTATCCTGACTGAGGGCCTTCTTTTGTAGACAAGCTTCAATGTCGGAAAGGGTAAGATGAATAACACCATCCTTATCGGGTTCAGTTGATTTAGCTGATAATTCTAATGCGTTTAATGCGCTTCTTAAATCACCATTCGTACTGTGAACTAAGAAGCTCATTGCATTATGATCAATTTTAACGTTTAACTTACCTAATCCATTCTCTTTATCAGTTAATGCTCGTTCAACGGCTTTTTTAATATCATCACTACTTAATGGATGAACCTGAAAAATTTCAGTTCGGGAACGAATGGCTGGACTAATATTAATGTATGGATTTTCAGTTGTAGCACCAATGAGGATAATTTGTCCGCTTTCAAGTAAGGGTAGCAAAAAATCTTGTTTGGTCTTATCCAATCGGTGAATTTCATCTAAAAGAAGAACCACCGTACCGCTCATTTTTGCCTCCTCAGCGACAGCCTGAAGATCCCTTTTAGTATCAGTAGCTGCGTTTAACATTCGAAATGCATATTTAGTCGATCCAGCGATTGCACTTGCAATGCTAGTCTTTCCCGTACCAGGGGGTCCATATAGAATCATCGATGATAGCATTTTTGCCTTTACCATTCGATCAATAATTTTGCCCGGTCCAACTAAGTCTTGTTGACCAACAATATCTTCAATTTTAGTAGGTCTTATCCGATAGGCGAGGGGCTTTTGCATCATATATCTTCTTTCTACTTATGAAATAAACGTGAGAACCACGATTCAGATTTTTTAGGTTGATCGTCTTGTTTCTTACTACTAGTTTTGTCAGGGTCAAAGTCAATTTGATCTTGATGGATTGCTTCCGGTGCAACGAGAACGACCGCATATTCGTCAGGTTTAGTTCCGTAAGCACTGTTATTTTTCAAAGTGAATTTAGCGTTATTTTGGCTCGCTAACTTCATGTAGGGTTGCTGCTGTTCCTCAGGAATATTACCATTAATGAAAAGTTGGTAATTAGGATGTTGTTTCATTTTGTCACTTAATTGATCAATCGCATTTTGGTTTTTATCATCAGCAACCGTAATTGCGAAATCGACTCTTTCACGAAAGGTTCCTAGGTATTTTCTTTGTTCATCAGGATTAATCTGAGGGGAATTCCCGCTCATTGCTTGATCGAGACGATTTTGAACTGATCCTTTGTCATCTGCCATAATATTTGCTCCTTATTGGGTATTTATTATATTTTAACATTAAAGAAAATGGAGATACAAAAAGGCGGTCTCAATTGAGATCGCCTTTTTGTGAACAGACACAATATTTTAACGGTTGTAGTATTCAACAACTAATGAAGTATCGATATCTGCATTTAATTCATCTGGTTGTGGGTATCTAGTTAATGAACCTTCAAGCTTATCAGCATCAAATGATACGTAAGCAGGACGGCTAACAACTGACTCAACAGCTTCTTTGATGATTCCCATATCTTTATCCTTTTCACGAACGCCGATTACTTGGCCGGGCTTAACTTCGTAAGAAGGGATGTCAACACGCTTGCCATCAACAGTGATGTGACCATGGTTTACTAACTGTCTAGCTTGTCTTCTAGTAGTAGCTAAACCTAAACGGTAAACCATGTTATCTAAACGGCTTTCAAGCATAATTTCAAAGTTGTCACCATGCTTACCTTCACGAATCTTACCAGAGCGGTTAAACAATGAGTAAAATTGACGTTCAGTTAAACCGTACATGTAACGTAACTTTTGCTTTTCACGTAATTGAACACCATATTCTGAGAGCTTTTGGCGACGACCTTGGCCGTGAACACCGGGAGCATATGGGCGACGTTGTAATTCCTTACCAGTACCTGATAAAGAAACTCCAAGACGACGAGAAATTCTCCAACTTGGACCTGTATATCTTGACATAAATGAATCCTCCAATAAAATATTTGGAGTAAAATAACGATGTGCGCTTAGTATTCGTGCATATTCCTCTGAATTTTCGCCTCAGCAGCCAATGGGTTACTAATTAAACTATAAGTAGCAAGAACATGTTGACGAGCTTACCGCGTACTGCTGCATTATTTTACACAAGCCTAATTATATGAAACTAAAGCATAAAAGTCAATGTAACATTAGAATTTGTGATGGTAAAAATTGGGAATGCTACCATACGTTTTGCCCATTTATGATATAATTATTTTAATAACAAGGAAAAGAATTTATACATAATTAATTTGTTGAAGGACGGATATTTAATGGTTAACGTCATTATTGGAATTTTAGTTGTAGTAGCTGTGATTTATTTTGCAGTTGTCATGTATCAACATCATTTATTAAAGATTGCAGAAGGAATCGAGGGCCGCGTTAAGCGGTTGAATGATCTGAATCTGCAGAATGAAATTAACAAGGTAAAGGATATTGGTCTAACGGGAGATTCACTGAGTAGTGTTAATAGTGCTCAGGCTGATTTTAATAATGTTACTAACAGTTTAATTCCAGCCATCAAGCAGAATGTTGAAGCTGTGAAAAGTGATTCAAAAGGAGTTAATTTTGTTAAAACCCGTGATGAATGTTCTGAAGCTGAACAATCCGTCAATACGGCTGAAGATGATGTGAAGGTCATTCGTCAATTTTTAGCCAAAATGAATCAGTTAAATTCTGAACATAAAAAGGCCATTACTGATCTGGAGGCACGTTATAAAGATTTAAGGAAAAAGTTATTGACTAAAAATGCTTCCTTTGGTCCAGCTATTGATGCCTTAGAAAATCAATTATCGACCATCGAAGGGACGTTTGATGATTTTTCTAGTCTTTCTAAAAATGGGGATCATGAAAAGGCCGATAAGATATTGGGGGATTTAAATAAATCAACTGACCAACTTGAGTTAGACGTTAAAAAGATCCCTCATATCTTTGCTACTAATAACGTTGAATTCAAAAATCAGATTGAAGAAATTAGTTCAACCCATGCCAAGATGAATGCAAGTGGCTATGAATTTGCAGATGATGAATTTGATGTTTCACTCGAAGAATTAAGAAGTGCGGTTTCGGATAATCTGAAAAACATTGCCCATTTGGATCTAAAATTAGCGGAAGATTCGGATAATGAGATTGAAACTAAAATTGATCGGCTTTATGACTTAATGGAAAAGCAGTTAGTCGCTAAGAAAAAGGTTGATAAGAATTTCAAAATCACTGGTGAATACATTCAGCATGCCAAAAAACAGAATCAGATTTTAATTTCAGAGTTAGATCGACTAAGTCATAACTATTCGTTAGAACATGGTGAGATTGACAATGCGAATGCTCTTGGCAAACAAATTGATGAAATTGAGGATACGTATAAAAAAGATCGCGATGCCATCAATAATAAGGAAGCCATTTATACTCGTATTCTGGAGCACATCACCAGTAGTGATAGTCAACTCAATGAAATTGAAAAGAAACAGCGCTTAATTAATGATTCCGTGGCCGACTTTAAGGATGAAGAGCAAAAGGCTCATCAAGTTCTAGATGATCTGGACTTAGAACTTCATGGTATTCAGCGTAAGATTGATGAATTGAATTTACCGGGAATTTCCCAGGACTATGTTGATTATTTTGGAATTGTTGCTGATGAAATTAAAGATTTGAACCGGACCATGGATAAAGTTAAGATCAGTATGGATGATGTGCAAAAACAGCTTAGTGTCATTAAATCAGATCGGGATACCCTCGAAGAAAAAACTGATGATTTAATTGATAGTTCGTCTCTAGCAGAGCAGGTCATGCAGTACGCTAACCGTTACCGCAATTCAAATCCAGAGATTAGTAGTGCTCTTTCTAAAGCTAAACATCTTTTTGATGATGAATATAAGTACCCTGAAAGTCTAGAGACAATTGCAACGGCAATTGATAAGGCTAATCCGGGATCATATAAAAGAATTGAAAATGCCTATTATAAAAATAAACAGGATTCACAAAACCAAAAATAATAAAAAACAAGTTGAATTGAAATTATATAATTCAGCTTGTTTTTATTATGATGTAATGCTGGTATAATGAAATTTGTTGTAATTTGAACGAATTAAAAATAAGAGGAGATGCCATAATGATTTACTTTGATAATAGTGCGACGACTAAAGTGGATAGTAAAGTTCTGGACACTTATAATCAGGTAAGTGAAAAAATATGGGGAAATCCTTCCAGTCTTCATAACTTTGGTCAACAATCCTTTAATCTATTGAGTCAGTCACGGAACCAAATTGCTAAACTTTTAGGAGTGGAACCCAATGAAATTTATTTCACCAGTGGTGGAACCGAAGGTGATAATTGGGTTATCAAAGGAACTGCTAAGGAAAAACATCAATTTGGAAAACACATCATTACTAGTTCGGTTGAACATGCAGCTGTTAAGAATTCGATGCACGCGTTAGAGGATCTGGGGTTCGATGTTACCTACCTTCCCGTTGATAAAGAAGGACGAGTATCAGCTCAAGATTTAGAAAATGCGATTAGACCGGATACTATTCTAGTCTCCATTATGGCAGTGAATAACGAAATGGGAGCAGTTGAACCACTTGATGAGATTAGTGATGTTTTAAGAAAATATCCTAAGATTCACTTTCACGTTGACGCTGTTCAGGCCGTGGGAAAAGGTCTCCATGATCTCGTTTTTAATGATCGGGTTGATTTTGTCACTTTTTCAGGACACAAATTTCATGCTCCAAGAGGAATTGGACTAATTTATGGTAGAAATGGCCGAAAAATTGCTCCATTAATGGATGGTGGCGGTCAAGAACGCGGTCAAAGAAGTGGAACCGAAAATTTGCCAGCCATTGCTGGAATGGCTAAAGCTTTGAGAATCATTTCAGATCATGAGGCTGAAAGTGTCGCTAGCGAGCAAAAGATTCGAAAACAAATTTATGATCATATTACAAAATTTGATAAAGTTCATACTTTTTCTGGTTTATCCGATCATTTTGCTCCTCATATTTTATGTTTTGCAGTCGAGGGCGTTAAAGGTGAGACAATTGTACATGCGTTTGAAGAACATGGAATCTACATTTCAACCACCAGTGCATGTTCATCTAAGAAGGAGGAGACGGCTAGCACGTTAGATGCGATGGGCATCGATCCTAGTATTGCGCGAAGTGCAGTTCGAATCTCTTTAGGTGACAAAAATACATTAGAGGAAGCTAATCAATTTAACCAAGTGTTTGATCAGTTGTACGAAGAATTCAAAAAGTTAAGCTAATTAATAATAATTATTAAATAATAAAGGAGTGAGAACGTGAAATACAGCGAAATTATGGTCCGTTATGGTGAATTATCAACCAAAGGGAAAAATCGAAGGGTTTTCATTGGTCAATTAGGCCATAATGTTAGACAGGTCTTAAAGCAGTTTGACGGAGTCACGGTAGATGCCCAACGTGATCGAATGCACGTTAGCTTGCATGACCAGGATGCAGGACCAGTCATGGACACTTTGCAAAAGGTCTTTGGAATTGAAACCTTTTCGCCAGTCGTTAAATTAGAAAAAAATACTCCAATTGAGAAAATTCAAGAAACCGCTTTAGAAATGATTTCAAACCAATTTAAAAATGGCGAAACTTTCAAGATTTCCACGAATCGCCAAAACAAAGATTATCCATTAAATACTTATCAAATGAATGATGAAGTAGGTGGTTATGTTTTAGATCATTTAAAGGGAATTGAGGCTCAAATGAAGCATCCTGACATTAATTTACAAATTGATGTTCGAATGTCAGGAATTTATTTGTCTAGTCAGACTATTCAAGGCGCCCTTGGACTACCAGTTGGAACTGGTGGACGAGGGACAATGATGTTATCAGGTGGAATTGACTCACCAGTAGCTGCCTACATGGCAATGAAGCGTGGAGTTAAGTTAGATATGATTCACTTTTACAGTCCTCCATATACCAGCGAACAGGCGTTAGCCAAAGCCAAAGATTTAACTGCTAAGCTTTCTGCCTTAGGTGGAACCGTGGACTTTATTCAGGTTCCATTTGCTAAGATCCAAGAAGAGATTAAGGAAAAAGTTCCCGAGGGATACTTGATGACGGTTCAAAGACGAATGATGTTACGAATTGCTGCAGCAATTACCATTGCACGTCACTGCGATGGTGTGTTCACAGGAGAATCCTTAGGGCAAGTTGCCTCTCAGACGCTTGAAAGTATGCGTGCCATTAACGATGTCACCAACTTGCCAGTGCTTAGACCACTATTGTCTTTGGATAAAACTGAAATCATTAAGATTGCAGAGCAAATTGATACTTATGATTTATCAATTCTTCCTTATGAAGATTGCTGTACCATCTTTACTCCACCCGCACCCAAGACTAAGCCTAAAGTGGAAAAAGCTCGTGAGTTTGAACAAAATATTGATGTTGATGGATTAATGAAAGAAGCTCTCGATGGTATTAAGATTAGTAAAATCCATCCTGATGATGATTATCTAAACGCTAATGAAGATGTTTTTTCAGAATTACTTTAATGTGGTTGACGAAGCATCCTAAATTAAGTAGTATTTATTATGTTAAATGCATTGACCAAGAGTTTAATTGTTAGGGCACACAGAGAGTGAATGAAAGCTGAGAAATTCATGTGTTAAAACGATTAATGTTGCTTGTGAGCAGTTATGTTGAATTAATAAAGATGTAATCGGTACTAGCCGTTATCTAGTTAAGTTGGAATTAGTAATAATTCAATTTAGGTGGTACCGCGAGCATTCGTCCTATTCTGGACGGATGCTTTTATTTTATAATGAGGTGAAGAAATGGCAAAAGAAGTTGATATGTCAACGAAGTATGATCCCACTTCTGTTGAAGCAGGGATGTATAAAAAATGGCTTGATGAAGATGTTTTTAAACCCAATGGGAACCCAGAAGCAAAACCATATTCAATCGTTTTGCCTCCACCAAATGTTACTGGTAAGCTTCATCTAGGGCACGCTTGGAATACGACCCTCCAAGATATGCTGATCAGACAGAAACGGATGCAAGGATACGATACCGTATGGATTCCAGGCATGGATCATGCTGGAATTGCAACCCAAGCCAAAGTAGAGGCCATGTTAAATGAACAAGGAATCTCTCGTTATGATCTTGGTCGGGAGAAGTTTGTTGATAAGGTTTGGGAATGGAAGGATGATTTTGCTGATACCATTCATAAGCAGTGGGCTAAACTAGGATTATCACTTGACTACAGCCGTGAACGATTTACTTTAGATGATGGTTTGTCAAAAGCTGTTCGCAAGGTTTTTGTTGACCTATATAATCAAGGATTGATTTATCGTGGGGAATACATCATTAACTGGGATCCTAAGGCTCGCACTGCATTATCCGATATTGAAGTAATTCATAAGGATGATCAGGGGGCTTTCTACCACGTTAAGTATCCCTTTGCTGATGATACGAAGTTCAACGGGAAAGATTACATTGAAATTGCCACTACTCGACCTGAAACGATGATGGGTGATACCGCAGTTGCCGTTAATCCAAGCGATGAACGTTACAAGGATTTAGTTGGTAAGAAAGTAGTGGTTCCACTTGTAAACCGTACTATTCCAATTATTGCTGATCAATATGTCGATCCAGAATTTGGAACTGGAATGGTTAAAATTACACCCGCTCATGATCCTAACGATTTTAAGGTTGGAAATCGACATGATTTGAAGCGCATCAATACCATGAACGAAGACGCAACCATGAACGAAAATGCTGGTAAGTACGAAGGTATGGATCGTTTTGACGCTCGCAAAGCCATGGTAAAGGACTTAAAGGATCAGGGATTGATGATTAAGATTGATCCAATTGTCCATTCTGTTGGTCATTCTGAAAGGACGGGAGTTCAGGTTGAAGCTCGGCTTTCGACCCAGTGGTTTGTCAAAATGAAACCATTGGCTCAAAAAGCAATGGAAAATCAGAAGACCAAGGATTCCGTTAACTTTATTCCAGAACGATTTGAACATACGTTTATGCAATGGATGGAAAATGTTCATGATTGGGTCATTTCAAGACAACTATGGTGGGGACATCGAATTCCAGCTTGGTACAATAATCAAACTGGCAAAATTTATGTTGGTGAAAATGCTCCCAAGGATCCAGAAAATTGGACCCAAGATCCAGATGTACTCGATACATGGTTCTCATCAGCTTTGTGGCCGTTTACGACTCTTGGTTGGCCGGACACTGATTCTAAGGATTACCAACGGTATTTCCCAACGAATACCTTGGTTACTGGATACGACCTGGTTTTCTTTTGGATTTCTAGGATGATCTTTCAAAGTTTACATTTTACTGGTAAGCGTCCCTTTAAAAATGTTCTTCTTCACGGTTTAATCCGGGATGAACACGGGGTTAAGATGAGTAAATCGCTTGGAAATGGAATCGATCCGATGGATGTGATCGATCAGTATGGGGCTGACGCATTACGTTGGTGTCTTTCAACTGGAACAACTCCTGGCCAAGATATGAAGTTCAGTTACAGTAAAGTTGAGTCAGCTTGGAATTTTGTTAATAAAATTTGGAATGCTAGTCGCTACGTCATCATGAACCTCGGTGATATGAAACAGCCAAAATTGCCAGCACAATCTGAATGGAATTTGGCTGATCGTTGGATTCTTTCAAAACTGAATCATGTGGTAAACCACGTTACCGAGGAATACGATAAGTTTAACTTTGGTGAAGCTAACCGTTCTCTTTATGATTTCATTTGGAATGACTTCTGTGATTGGTACATTGAAATGAGTAAGGAAATTTTAACTGGTTCAGACGAAGTGGCTAAGGAAAATACTAGAAATATTTTGGCATACGTTCTTGATCAAATCTTGCGACTACTTCAACCAGTGATGCCATTTGTTACCGAAAAAATCTGGCTTTCAATGCCACATGTTGGAAAGTCTTTGGTAGTCGCTTATTATCCTGTAAATCATGATGAATTTAACGATTCACAGGCTGAATCCGATATGAATCATTTAATTGATGTTATTAAGGCGGTTAGAAATATCCGTTCTGAAGTTAATGCACCATTATCAAGCCCAGTGGATATCTTGGTTAAAACTGATGACCCAGAATTGAAAAAGGTTTTGAAAGATAATAGTGACTACATTGACCGATTTGGTCATCCCAATAAGTTAGAAATTGGGGCGGATATTAACATTCCTAAGTTGGCCATGACATCAGTGATTACGGATGCTGAGATCAGCATTCCGTTGGATGAACTAATTGATTTAAACGATGAAAAAACTCGTTTGCAAAAAGAAGTTCAAAAATTTGAAGCAGAAGTTCAACGGGCACAGAAAAAGCTGGCTAATAAAAAATTCGTTGAAAATGCTCCTGAAGCCGTTGTAAACGAACAAAAAGAGAAGCAGCAGGATAATGAAAATAAACTTAAAGCCGTTCAAATTCGCTTAAAAGACGTTGAGGATGCTCTAAATAAATAACATTAAAGCTCAGCTAACAAGCTGAGCTTTATTTTTGGAGATGTAAGACCATGATTACTAGTTATAAAGCCGCCTTGAATTATATTCACGGGCGGCCACGCATTAAAAAAGAACCTCCCACTAAACGAATGGAACATTTGATGGGGAAATTAAAGCATCCAGAAGCCAAATTAAAGTGTATTCATGTAGCAGGAACGAATGGGAAGGGTTCCTGTGTAGCTTACTTGAGTAACATGCTCCAAACTGCTGGGTTGACAGTAGGAACGTTTACCTCACCATTTATGATTAGGTTTAATGAACGAATTAGTGTTAATAATGTTCCCATTTCTGATGAAGCAATTCTCAAACTTGTTCAAAAAATCAAGCCAGTTGTTGATCAAATTGATCAGGCCACTCCATCTCTTGGACCGTCAGAATTCGAAATCATTTGTGCCATGATGTTTTTATATTTTCAAAGCCATCCGGTTGACATTGTCATTGTGGAAGCAGGAATTGGGGGAAGGTCTGATTCTACCAACGTGGTTCATTCTCGACTTTCAATTATCACTACCATTGGAATGGATCATATGAGGCTTTTAGGTGACACTGAAGAACAAATTGCTGATAATAAAGCTGGTATTATTCGACCCAATCGTCCATGTGTGATTGGAAAAATTAAAAAGGGACCACGTGAGGTAATTGAGAAGACGGCTCAGAAACTTCAAAGTCCGATCTTTAGAGAAGGGGAAGATTACCGTTTTATTCCTCAAGAGCAAAACCAATTTGATTTTATGAATTCCAAATTTAGGATCAAGAATCTTACGATGAAACAAATTGGAAGCTTTGAGATGGAAGACGCCGCCATTGCCATCGAAGCCTTCCTGATTTATGCTTTTAATTATTTAAACCAAGATCAAGGGAAACTCGTAAAGGCCGTCAGATTAGGAATTGCTCAAGCGCAATGGATTGGACGAATGGAATTAATTCAAACTAACCCTCCAATTATGATTGATGGAGCTCATAATGTTCCCGCCATTAAAAAACTGTTTTCGGCAATTCGAGCTCCCTATAGTCAATGGAAAGACCATCATCTTATCGTTATCATGGGAGTTTTTGCTGACAAACAATACCCAGAGATGTTTAAAATTGTGAATCAAATTCCTAATGCTGACATTATTTTGACCCGTTTTACTGCCAACGAAAACAGGGCCAGCGCTGATTTCACTGGTCTTGATGTTTCCGGCAGTGACCACGTCGCGTTCACTAGTAACTGGAAGTTGGCGTTAAAGCAAGCGATTGATCAAGAGTTGAAAAGTAAGAATGAGCAACGATTGATTTTAGTCACTGGTTCACTTTTATTTATTTCGGAAGTTCGGAAACTAATTAAAGAAAATGAAGAAAAACTTAAGTAACTAAATTTGGCTTTATATTCCTGACTGATGTAAATGCAGTATGATATACTAGTCTTATCAAAGTAATAACTTAAAATTTAAAACTTAAAAATTGAAGGGATGAATAAATTGTTCGGATTAGGTACGAAAAACATCGGAATCGATTTAGGAACCGCTAATACCATTGTATATGTTGATGGAAAGGGAATCGTTTTACGAGAACCATCTGTGGTTGCTAAAAATACCAAAACCGGTGAAGTTGTCGCTGTGGGACAGGAAGCGGAATCGATGATTGGCAGAACGCCAGCTAGTATCGAAGCCATTCGCCCAATGAAGGATGGGGTAATCGCTGATTATGATACTACGGTAGCCATGATGAAGTATTATATTGATAAAGCCCTTGGCAACCACGGGGCCAAACCATACGTAATGGTTTGTGTTCCTAGTGGAATTACAGCCGTTGAAAAACGCGCCGTAATTGATGCTACTCGTGTGGCAGGAGCCAAAGATGCTTATGTAATTGAGGAACCATTCGCTGCAGCTATTGGGGCGGGATTACCAGTGATGGATCCTACTGGTAGTATGGTAGTTGACATTGGTGGTGGAACTACTGATGTGGCAACCATTTCTCTTGGCGGAATTGTTTCGTCTCGTTCAGTTCGAATGGCTGGTGATAAACTTAATGAAGTGATCGTTACTTTCATTAGAAAAAATTATAACGTTTTAATTGGTGAGCCCACCGCTGAACATCTTAAGTGTTCAATCGGTTCTGCCTCAATTGGCGCTGCCAAAGATATGAGTGATGAAACCGTTCGTGGAAGAGACCTTCTGACTGGGTTACCAAAATCAGTTGAAGTCACTGCTGAAGATGTTGCTTCTGCGATGCATGAAGATATTCTTGAAATTATTACCACAATTAAAGAAACCTTGGAAGAAACATCACCCGAAATCTCGGCTGATGTGATTGATCATGGAATTGTGTTAACTGGTGGTGGTGCATTACTTAAGAATCTCCCCGAAGTAGTCTCAGATGCCACTCAAGTTCCTGTAACCATTGCTAAGGATCCGATGGATTGTGTTGCTATTGGTACAGGTGAATCACTTAAGAGTATTGAAGTAATGAATAAAAAATAAACTGGATAAGCGGGGATTTAATTCCCGCTTATTTATTTTAAGCACGCACGGAGGATTATTATGCACAAGTTTTTTTCAAGTCGAAAGCTAGTAATCATTGTCGTTTGCTTAATTATTGGCTTAGGTTTGATTAGTGGGTCAGTGGCAGTTAGAAAAAACCGTGCTACTCCTCCATTGATTCAGCAGGTAGGAAATGACGTTGTTGGATTTGGTGATCGAATTGTTAGCATCCCTGCGAATGGTGTTGGTTCACTCTTTGGTGCAACTGGTAATTTATTAAACACTTATCAGGAGAACAATCATTTAAAGGGTCAAGTTGAACAATTAGCTCAAACTCAAGTTAAAAATCAAGCACTTGAAAATGAAAATACAAAATTAAGACAACAGTTGGATATTAAGGGAACTCCCACGGACTACAAATCAATTAATGCTAGTGTAATTACTAGAACGCCATCTTCTTGGTTGAACCAATTGATCATTAATAAGGGATCAGCTTCTGGAGTTCAAAAGAACATGTCTGTAATCGTTAATTCAGGATTAGTAGGTCGAGTTGCTGAAGTCAACAAAACCAATAGTAAAGTTGAATTAATCACAGATAAAGGTGATAACGCTAGTCGTTTCTCTGTTCAAGTTCAGGGACAAAAGAAAGTTGTTAATGGTCTCATTGATGGCTATAATCGTGATACTAACGAGTTGGTAATGGGAAGTGTCACTAATCAGGATAAAATCAAGACGGGGACGAAAGTCATGACAAATGGTCTTGGTGGTGTCACTCCTAAAGGACTTTTTGTAGGAAAAGTGGCCGGAACCAAGCAGAATAGTGATGGCATTTCTGAAAAAGTTAACATTAAGCCAGCTGCAAATATGGATGATATTGAGGCGGTGACCGTAATTGGCAAGAAGGATTAGAAGAGGGCGTACGATGCGTCGCCCATCCCGTTTGAAATTCTTATTTCCAATTGGATTGGTAATTGCATTCC
The DNA here is from genome assembly GCF_000814735.1 of Fructilactobacillus fructivorans. NCBI lineage: Bacteria > Bacillati > Bacillota > Bacilli > Lactobacillales > Lactobacillaceae > Fructilactobacillus > Fructilactobacillus fructivorans. The sequence goes on along the minus strand of NZ_JOJZ01000019.1, from coordinate 45,881 downwards.
TACTAGAGGGGTCAATCTCTAAACTTTTTTCACCAGTACTTTTTGAAAAATTTTCGATGGTACCATACCTAACTTTAATGTGGTTAGTGATGGCAACGCTTTTTGCGCGCCACGAAAAACTTCATATTGGATGGTGGGCCTTAGGAATTGGAATCGTCTACGATGTTTATTACGTTGGAATCGTTGGAATCTTTATGTTTGCCTTTCCACTGGTGGTTTATATTAATCGCATTGTTTTTAAGTTTGTTCGTGAAAACCTGGTAACTTCATCCCTAATTTATATGGGGGATGTTTTAGTGGTATTTATCTTGAGTTACTTGGGTGATCGAATTGCCCACATTGCGTCTCTTAGTGGAACTCAGCTATTGATTTACACCTTGGGGCCAACGTTAGTATTGAATCTGATCCTGTTTGTCATTCTTTATTTCCCAATCAGGGCACTTTTCAATTATTTTAGTTAAACTAGGAGCATTGATTGTATGGAGAACGTAGTTTTAAAGGGTACTCAGAATGGTTATGAGATTAATATTTCTGATACCAGTAATTTTGATAGTGACATTAATGAGTTTAAGAATTTAATGGAACAACTGAGTAGTGGTAAGGAACTAGGAAACACTAAACAATTTTCCTTTGATGTCTTTACCGGGAATCGCATCTTAACCGGAGCCCAAAAGCAAGAGTTAAGGGAGATCGTTTCCAAGTATCCACAAATGAGTATTAGACGTTTTATGGCCGATGTAGTTACAACTTCAGAGGCCTATCGCATTCGTGATTTAAATAAGGTTTCAGTAATTGGGAAAACCATCAGGAATGGCGAAGAAGTCATGGCTAAAGGTGACGTGCTATTCTGTGGGGCAATACATGAAGGTGGGAAGTTACTTGCTGGTGGTAACGTTTATAACTTAGGGTATGTTAAAGGAATCGTTCATGCTGGATTCCCTAATGATGAAGAAGCCCTTGTGATCGGAAACTTAAATGATGCTCAACAAGTTCGGATTGGTGAACAGTTTGATATTGTGAGTGATAATAAAGATAGAATGTCTGAAAATAGCCGTACCGTAATTTACATTAATGACCTACATACTATCGAGTATGGCAATTTAGATGAGATTAAAAACATTAGTCCAAAGTTTTATAATCGAATAGGAGGAACTGAATAATGGGAAAAGCAATCGTTATTACCTCTGGAAAGGGTGGAGTTGGTAAAACAACGACTTCTGCTAACATCGGGACTGCTTTAGCCTTGATGGGTAAGCGTGTCTGCCTAATGGATTTGGATATCGGCCTAAGAAACCTTGACGTTGTTCTTGGCTTGGATAATCGAATTATGTATGATATTGTCGATGTCGCAAATGGTCGAGTTCCGCTTCAGAAAGCCCTAGTAAAAGACAAACGGTTTGATGATAATTTATACTTATTACCTGCTGCACAAAATACAGATAAAACAGCTCTAAAAGAGGATCAAGTTAAGGAAATTGTTGATGAGTTAAAACCACAATTTGACTTCGTGTTGATTGATTGTCCGGCTGGAATTGAACAAGGATTTTTGAATTCAGTGGCTGGTGCTGATAGTGCCATTGTGGTTACTACTCCTGAAATCTCGGCTGTTCGTGATGCTGACCGCATTGTGGGCTTATTAGGGAAGCATCCCTTAAAAGAGACACCCAGTTTGATCATTAATCGAGTTCGTCCTAGCATGATGGATGATGGTGATGTAATGGATGTTGATGAAATTACTCATCATTTAGGAATTAGTTTACTTGGGGTTGTAGTTGATGATGATAAGGTCATTACTACATCCAACCACGGTGAACCAGTCGTTTTAGATACGGATGATCCTGCTTCAACAGCGTACCGAAATATTGCGCGTCGTTTGTTAGGTGAAACCGTTCCTTTGATGAAGATCAAACCACAGAAACAAGGATTCTGGTCAAAATTTAAGCATGTGTTTACAAAGAATTAGTTGTACTAATTGATAAAGTTCTCTTAGAATTCTTTCTAGGAGAACTTTTTGTTTTGGAGGAATTGGTTTGAAGAAAGTAATGACAGATGGCGTTCATTTGAACGTTCATGAGAGTAGCAAGTTTAAAACAACCGCAATGACGGTTGACTTTGTGGAACCGTTAGACCATCGAAAATTTGCGGCTAGAGCAATGGTAGCTGAAATGATGGAAAATTACAGTCAAAAGTATAATTCGAAACTTAAAGTGGCTAGAAGACTTTCTGAACTATTTGGTGCTGATTTTGGTACCAATGTCTTTAAGATTGGCAATCGAAGTGTTTTAAGAGTTGTGATGAGTTTTGTTAATAATGATTTCACGTTGGATAATTCAGATGTTTTGGATGAAGTTCTTGCTTTTCTTGCCGAAATGATTTTTCATCCTAATCAAGTTGGTCATCAATATGTTGATGATCAGTTTCAGATTCAAAGGGATAATCTCGTTCAGTACCTGAATTCACTTAGTGATGATCGTCGTTATTATGCCCTAAAACGAACTCGTGAACTATATTTTTACGGTCAACCCAACTATTCAGAGTCAGTGATTGGAAGTCCCCAACAGGTTATGAGCCTTAAAAATCAAGATGTTTTAAATGAATTGAAGAACATTTTGGCAAATGATGAAATTCATATTTCAATCCTAGGACGACTCTCTCCGAAGCAAATTGAGGATGTTCAGCATCATTTGGCGTTTTCACCACGGCCAGATCTTAGTTCGAAAATAAGACCAGAGTTAGGTCAATCGTCTGAACAAAGTAAGGTGGAAACCATCAAGGGTGAACAATCTAAATTTGATTTGGCGTTTGATTTTCCCATCTTGATTGGGGATCGCAATTATTTTTCTGCCATCGTCATGAATGCATTACTTGGTGGGACGCAACAGTCGTTGATGTTTCATAATATTCGTGAAAAGCACAGTCTGGCATATTATATTTCAAGTAGTTACAACTCCACTCTCGGATATGTAGCAATTGAAAGCGGGATTAATGCGGATGATGCAGAGGAGGTTGAAGCTTTAATTCATCAGCAGATTGCTTTAATTAAAGCTCAAAAATACGATGATCAACGCTTCTTGGACGTGAAATCGTCACTTGTCGATGGATACGATTCAAAGTTTGATAGTCAGAGAAGAACTCTGAACGGCGACTTTGTAAATGAATTGTATGGGGTGGACTTGAGTGTTGACCAATGGATCCAAAAAATTAGGGCAGTTACTAAAGACGACTTAAGTAAGGTAGCTTCAATGATGAAGTTAAAGACAAGATTTTTATTGAAAGGAACAAATAATGGTTGAAGTTCGGTATGACAATTTAAATGAAACCATTCATCGTTATGATTTAGATAATGGGATGAAAGTGATGATTGACCCTAAACCAGGCTTTAATTCAACCTATGGGATCTTAAACGTTCATTTTGGTGCCATTAACAACGTGAGATTGAATGGTGATCAGCTTCAAGGGATGCCACTTGGAATTGCACATTTTTTGGAACACAAGATGTTTGATAAACATGACTATGATTCTAGTGATCGATTTGGTAAATTTGGCTCTGATTCCAATGCTTTTACTAGTTTTGATCAAACCAGTTATCTTTTTAATACGACTAGTCATGTTAATGACAACTTAGATGTTTTAATTGATTTAGTTCAACATCCATATTTTGATGAGAAAAAAGTCCAAAAAGAACAGGGGATTATTGGTCAAGAAATTCTTATGTATCAGGATGATCCTAGTTCAAGAATTTATTTCGACACGATTGGTAATTTGTATCATGGATCACCACTTGACCATGACATTGCTGGAACCGTTGATTCGATTGCTGAAATTACTGCTGATGATTTGTACGCCATGTATCGTCAGTATTATGTTCCTAATAACATGGATTTAATGTTGGTAGGAAAGGTTGATAAAGACCAGGCCATTGCGCGGATTAGTGATCTCGAAAAAGCGATCAAGCCAATTAATCCAACACAGATCGCAACGTTGAAACAAAAAACTAACGAGGCAATTCAGAAGAGTCCCATTGTTGCATCTGATTATTCTGAAATGAATCTTTCAACTGGTAAAGTAGCGGTTGGTTTCAGGGGACCAAGTGATCAAGTTTACGGTTCCCAATTTTCCAAGAATGAATTATCCCTAGGATTATTTCTATCCATGATTTTTTCCGAGGATTCAGAGTCATATCAACGTCTATATTCTGAAGGCATCATCAATGATTCTTTTGGGTATGATTTTGATATGGAAGCAGGCTATCAATTTGTGATTTTTGCTGAAGATTCCGATCACCCTGAGTTATTCCAGCAGTCAATTAAACGTGAAATTAAAAGAGCTTTAGATGATGCTTCAGGGTTAACTAAGATTTTCAATTTAATTAAACGGGAGGAAATTGGCCAATCAATTTCGGTCATGAATTCTAATTCAGCGATTGCTAATCAAATGGGTGATCCCTTAAACGAATACACAAATATTTTTGATGAAGTTCAGATCTTAAATCAACTCTCACTTAGCGAAGTCATTGATTTTGCTAAACATTTTTTTGACTTTGGGAAAACGACCTTAAAGGTCATTTCTTAACGTATATCTTTTTTTAAAACAATGCGTTGTGATATACTTGCAATGAAATCTAAAACAATGGGGTTTTACATATGGATAAAGAAGATAAAAATCAAAAGAGTGTCAATATTGGTCAACTACTCCGTAAGGCAAGAGTTGACGCTGGGATGTCGATTGATGACGTTCAAAAGAAAACTAAAATTCAGAAACGTTATCTAGAGGCAATTGAAGAAGATAACTTTGCTGCGCTACCGGGTGATTTTTACGTGCGTGCGTTTGTTAAGCAGTTTGCTGATGCTGTTGGATTAAACGGAAGTGAGTTTATTCAAAAGTATGATCAAGATCTGCCTGGTGGAGAAAATGCCAATTCTATTGATAATGAAAGTCGTGAGGGCCAGAATTATAATGGGAATCAACCAGAACCAGCCCAATCACAACAGTCTAGTCAAAGAACGGCTCGTCATGATCCATCCAGTCCAGAACCAAATCACTCTGGTTGGAATATGAGAAAGTTAGTTCCGATCGTTGGAATTGTAATTATCGTGGTTATTATCATCGGTGTAATTTGGGTTGGCGCAGGAAAATTAGCTCATCATAATTCTAATAGTGCCTCAAGCACCACCTCAGTTTCGGTCTCATCCGATAGTTACAGCTCTAAAGCTAGTTCCAGTTCAAAACAAAAAGCTGCTGAGGATAAAGCAAAAGCTAAGTCAAAGAATACTAAGGCTACTGGAACTCAAATTACCAAAGGAGCAAATGAGAACGAGTATAACGTTAAGACCAATGAAAAAAAAACTAAGGTTAATTTAAAGGGAACCGCTAAATCATGGTCGGCTGTATCCGTTAATGGATCACAAGTTTGGCAAGGAACCTTGAATCCTAATCAAACCCATGAGGTAACCATTCCTGCTAATTCTAAGGACTTTAACGTTAATTTAGGTAATGCTACTGCAACTGATATTACCATTAACGGACAAAAGGCTAACTTAGAGAAACCTGCTAATAATGGCAGTGCTCAGGTTAGAAACGTTACTTTCAAGTTGACCAAATAAACTTTAACCAAAATAACGATCTGTTAAAGATAACAGGTCGTTATTTTAGCGTTTGATCCTAGGAGGATAGATTTTTGAACTTACCAAACAAATTAACTTTATTTAGAATAATTCTTATACCAATCTTTTTGATTTTATTGGTAGTACCCATGGACTTGGGTAGTGTAATGATTGTAGGAACCATGATTCCAGTTACTCAAATTTTAGCAACGATCGTCTTCATTGTGGCCGCTTTAACGGATTTCTTGGATGGACAAATTGCTCGTCGGCAACATCTGGTGACTAATTTTGGAAAATTTGCTGATCCCTTAGCCGATAAAATGCTTGTAATGTGTGCTTTTATCGTTTTAGTAGGTTTAGGAAGTGTTGCTAGTTGGATTGCTGCCATCATTGTCTGCCGGGAATTGGCGGTTACTGGATTAAGACTCATTATCGTTGAAAACGATGGGGAAGTAGTTGCAGCAGCATGGCCTGGAAAAATAAAGACTTTTTTCCAGATGATTGCAATTATTATTTTGCTATTGAATAATGCCTTATTTAACAATCTTAACTTACCAGTGGGACAGATTTGTTTGTACATTTGTCTCTTCTTTACCATTTACTCTGGGATTGAGTATTTCTACAAAAATCGAAAAGTTTTTTCTGATTCATTTTAATTAATATTGTTAGGAGTGATTTGATGAATGCTGAAATAGTATCAGTCGGAACGGAAATTCTCTTAGGTGAGATTACTGACACAAGTGCTCCATACATTGCCCGTCGCTTAGCTAATCTTGGAATTGACGTTTATTTTCAAGATACGGTGGGAGATAACTATAAGCGACTAGAATCGGTTATTAACCTCGCTGAGAGTCGAAGTAATTTGGTCGTCTTAAGTGGTGGACTGGGTCCCACAGAAGACGACATTACTAAACTAGTCCTTGCTAAACATCTGGGACTTGCTCTAGATACAGATGAGCATGCTCTACAAAAAATTAATGACTTTTATAAGTCTTATCCAATGAAGGAACCAACGACAGCCGACATGCAAGCTAAATACATTCATGGTGCAACTGTATTACCGAATGATAATGGATTTGCGGTTGGAATGTTTTTAGAGACCAAGCAATGTGATTATTTAGTTTTACCCGGACCTCCAGTTGAAATGCAGCACATGTTTACTAAATATGCTTTGCCAATCTTGGCCAAGATGGCTAGTGGCAATCCAGTGATTGCTTCGAAAGTAATGCGTTTCTTTGGGATTGGGGAAACTGAACTTGAAGATCAATTAAAGCCTTTGATCTCTAACCAAAGTAACCCAACGCTTGCAACATACGCTAAGCATAATGAAGTTACCCTCAGAATTACTGCTAGTGGATCTAAAAAAGCTGATGTTGATAACCTAATTGATGGGATGGTTCAAAAGGTTAATGCAATCGTTGGCAAGTATTTCTATGGATTCGGTGACGATAATTCTTTAGCTAAAGTGGCCGTTAGCCTTCTAAAGGATAAGAAATTGTCGATTACAGCAGCTGAGTCGCTCACAGCCGGCATGTTTCAGAGTCGACTTGGAGATGTCTCTGGGGTATCTGAAGTCTTTTCTGGTGGATTTGTTACCTATTCAGCTAAGGTTAAAGAAAACGTTCTGCATATTCCCACTGAGGTCATTAATGATCATGGAGTTGTCTCACGTGAAACCGCCGTATGGATGGCACAAAATTCAAAAAAAATACTTAATACCGATGTTGCTGTTTCATTTACTGGAGTTGCAGGACCAGATCAACTGGAAGGACATCCAGCAGGAAACTTTTGGGTTGGAATTGCGCTCCCTGACGGAGATGTAAAGGCGAAAGAATTTAACTTTGGCAAAGATCGAAATGAGATTCGGGATTACGCTACTAAGTGTGGTCTTAAAATGATTTACGATAATTTAAAGTAAAATAGGATGATATTTGTATCCTGTTTTTGTACATACTAGTTGACACTAATTTTTCTAAACTTTAGAATTAAGAAGTGAATAACGTTTGTGTTAGTTATTTAAATAAATTTTTTATTAGTGATACGGGGGCATATGTAAATGATAGTTACAGTTGTTTCCGCTATTATCGCTGTAGTTGTTGGTTTTTTGATTGGTCAGTTTACTTATAAGCAAGTATCTGAGAAGAAGTTAGATGCTGCTCATAAGAGTGCAAAGGATATCCTTTCGGATGCTGAGAAGCAGGCTGAAAATGCGCTTAAAGAGGCTAATTTAGAAGCAAAGGAAAAGGGTAATGCTTATCGTCTTCAGGTAGAAAAAGAACTGAAGAAGCGTCGACTTGAAGTTCAAAAACAGGAAGATCGGTTATTAAAACGTGAAGAGACACTTGATCGAAAAGATAGTGCGTTTGAAAAGCGAGATAATTCATTAGAACGTCAAGAAGAAAAACTTGAAAAAGAGAAGCAAGAACTGACTAAGAAACAACAAAAAGCAGATTCACTTATTGAAAAAAGGCAACAGGAGGTTGCCAGAGTTTCTAATTTAACTAAAGAGGAAGCTCGTACGATGGTAATTGATGAGACGAAGCAAGAATTGGCTGATACTCGTGCTCAAATGATTAAAGAAAGTTACGATTCTGCTAAGGAAGCATCTGCTAAGGATGCCAAGAATTTAATTGTTGAAGCACTTCAGCAGAGTTCAGCTGATATTGTCTCAGAAACTACTGTGTCTGTAGTAACTTTACCCAATGATGATATGAAAGGTAGAATCATTGGACGTGAGGGTCGAAACATTAGAACCTTTGAATCACTTACAGGAATTGATTTAATTATTGATGATACTCCTAATGCCGTGGTCTTAAGTGGTTTTAATCCGGTTCGACGTGAAGTCGCCAAAATGGCACTTGAAAAGTTAATTAAAGACGGAAGGATTCATCCGGCTCGTATTGAAGAAATGGTGGATAAGAGTAAGAAAGAACTCGAAGCCCAAATTCAAGAAACTGGGGAAAACGTTGTCTTTGATTTAGGGATTCATTCGATGAATCCTGATTTGATTAAATTAATTGGTCAATTGAAATACAAAATTTCATATGGACAAAATGTTTTATCACGCTCCATTCAAGTAGCAAAATTGGCGGGAGTGTTTGCTGCTGAGTTAGGTGAAGATGTTACATTAGCGAAAAGAGCGGGATTATTGCGTGAGATTGGCTTGTCGTCTAATAGTGGAACGGATGTTTCATATATTGATGCTGGCGTTGATATCGCAAAGAAGTATGGTGAGAGTCCTGAGGTAATTGATGCAATTCAATTAGGTGGACCTGAAAGTGAGCCTCATTACATGATTTCAGAGTTAGTTGATGTTGCCAACAAGATTTCAATGGCTCGACCTGGTGCAAAGAGTGACTCACTGGAAAGCTTTGTTCATCGTCTTGATAAACTTGAAAAGATTAGTAATAGCTTTGATGAAGTTTCAAAGAGTTACGCTGTTCAAGCTGGACGTGAAATTAGAGTGATCGCCAAGCCCGAAAAGATCTCTGATACCCAAGCAATTGTGCTTGCTAGAGATATTAAAGATAAGATTGAAAAGGAAATGAATCATCCTGGTCACGTCAAGGTTGATGTGATTCGAGAAGTCCGTTCAGTTGAATATGCAAAGTAAAAGATCAGACATTATTCTGGTCTTTTTTATTTCAATTTATCAGTGTAAAATAAAGATATTATATTAGAAGACGGGGAATGGATATGCGATTTTTGTTTCTAGGAGATACGGTTGGTAATATTGGAGTGGCTACGGTAGAAAAATATTTACCATTATTAAAACACGATTTGAAACCTCAGGTCACCATTGTAAATGGTGAAAATGCTACTAAGGTAGGTCGTGGGATTAATCATGAACTTTATTTAAAAATTATGAATGCTGGAGCTGATGTAATTACCCTGGGAAATCATGCCTGGAATAATTCCGAAATTTTCGATTTTATCAATCAAACCAAAAATCTTATTCGTCCACTTAATTATCCTGGAAAAGATGTTCCAGGACATGGATACATAGAAATGAACGTGAATGGCAACCAGGTGGCTGTAATTAATCTTCAGGGACGGGTTTTTATGGATGAAATTGACGATCCGTTCGAGAACGTGGATAATCTCCTAACTCAATTACACAAAGATAACGTGAATATTATTTTTGTTGATTTTCATGCGGAAACTACTAGTGAAAAGAAGGCCATGGCGCTTCATTTGGATGGAAGAATCTCAGCTTTGGTTGGAACTCATACCCACGTTCAAACTAGTGATGGTCAAATCTTACCCCACGGGACAGCTTTCTTAACTGATGCCGGAATGACAGGACCAAACGATGGGGTCATTGGGATGAAGTTTGAGCCAGTCATCAATAAGTTTATGACAGCAAGGCCCAATCGGTTTGAAGTGCAAGAAACAGGTAGTGCAGTGTTATCAGGGTGTTACATTGATGTTGACAGTAAATCGGGAAAAGCACGAAAGATTAAGAACATTTTAATTAATAAGGATCATCCGTACCAAGAATTTTAGAGGAGAGTAACGCATGGCAAAATCAAAACAAACAACGCCAATGATGCAACAATATCAGGAGGTTAAGGATCAGTATCCCGATGCTTTTTTGTTTTATCGTATTGGTGATTTTTACGAATTGTTTAATGAAGATGCCGTTAAGGGAGCTCAATTATTGGAGTTGACCCTAACACAGCGTAGCAGAAAATCTGATAACCCCATTCCCATGTGTGGAGTTCCCCATCAATCAGTGCAGAGTTACGTAGATACACTGGTTGATAAGGGATATAAGGTGGCAATTTGTGAACAGATGGAAGATCCCAAGACAGCTAAGGGAATGGTTGACCGGGATGTCATTCAATTAGTAACTCCAGGAACTCAGACGGATGCTAACGCTGAAAATGCAAAGGTTAATAATTATTTAACTGCGGTGACCTATAGTGAAAGTAATAATGCTTATGGATTTTCATACATTGACTTATCCACTGGTGAATTAAAGGTTAGTTTGTTAAAAAACGCGGAAGCTGTTTTAAATGAAGTGATTAACTTGAATTCTAAGGAAGTTGTTGTTGATGAATCGATTGATAGTGATTTAATTGATCAATTAAAGGGGATTGGAGTTCTAATTTCTCATGAAAACCAGATTTCTGAAATAGATTCAGATGAGATTATTTCTACCATTGATGACCCTACCTTACTTGATTCACTTAAAATGTTGCTATCGTATATTTCTGACACCCAAAAACGAAGTTTGTCACACATTCAACCCGCCGTTCAATATGAACCTAGTTCTTTTTTAAAGATTGATCATAATTCGCAGTATAATTTGGGACTCACCAAAAATATTCGAACCGGAAAAAAGAGCGGAACGTTGCTTTGGATTGTCGATGATACTAAAACGGCAATGGGTGGAAGAAAACTCAAGCAATGGTTGGAGCGTCCCTTAATTGATCGAAAAGAGATTGAACAACGTCAGAGTTTGGTTGAGACACTTTTAGATAATTATTATGAACGAAGTGAACTCGCTGATAATTTGATTAAAGTGTATGACTTAGAGCGGTTAGCCGGACGAATTTCTTTTGGCGGTGTGAATGGCCGTGATCTAGTCCAATTAGAAACTTCACTTGAACAAATTCCAAAAATCAAGCACGTGTTAAATGATCTTGATACTCCTGAATTCGATGAAATTTATCAAAAACTTGATGATGTTAATGATGTATATGAATTAATTAAAGCGGCTATTATCTCCGAGCCACCTATTTCAGTGACTGACGGAGGCTTAATTAGAGATGGCTATAGTGAACAGCTCGACCAGTATCGGGATGCCATGAAGAATGGTAAGCAGTGGCTTGCTGATATGGAAGCTAAGGAACGTCAGATAACTGGAATTCATAATCTAAAGATTGGCTATAATCGCGTTTTCGGTTACTACATTGAGGTTTCAAAGGGAAATCTAAGTAAACTGGATGATAGTCGTTATGAGCGTCTTCAGACGCTAACTAACGCAGAGCGCTTTTCGACTCCGGAATTAAAAGAAAAAGAGTCGATTATACTTGAAGCTGAAGAAAAATCAAAGAGCTTGGAGTATGAAATATTCACTCGAGTTCGCGATCAAATTAAAAAACAAATCCCGCGGATCCAAAAATTAGCAAGTGGGATCTCGCGGTTAGATGTTTTGCAAAGTTTCGCTACTATCTCTGAGAAATATCAGTTTATTAAGCCCCAATTTAATGATGGTCATGACTTAAACGTTAAGGCTGGACGTCATCCTGTGGTAGAACGAGTAATGGGAGCTCAGAGCTACGTTCCAAATGATGTGGTAATGCATCCATCTGTTTCAGAATTACTAATCACTGGCCCTAATATGTCAGGAAAAAGCACGTACATGAGACAATTAGCGTTGATTGTGATTTTGGCCCAAATGGGTTGTTTTGTTCCAGCTGAGAGTGCTGATATGCCTATATTTGATCAAATTTTCACTCGAATTGGAGCCGCTGATGATCTTATTTCTGGAAAGAGTACTTTTATGGTGGAAATGAGAGAAGCTAACGAAGCTCTTAAACATGCCACAGATAATTCGTTGATTTTATTTGATGAAATTGGAAGGGGAACGTCCACGTATGATGGAATGGCACTTGCTCAGGCCATTATTGAGTATATCCATGACAATATTGGGGCAAAAACCCTCTTTTCGACTCATTACCATGAGTTAACCGATTTAGATCATGAATTAAAACATTTAAAGAATGTTCATGTTGGAGCGGTTGAAAAGAATGGTAATTTAGTCTTTTTGCATAAAATTATGGATGGTCCTGCTGATCGTTCGTACGGGATTAATGTTGCTAAGCTAGCGGGACTTCCTGACCAATTATTAAAACGAGCTAATACGGTCCTTGAGAAACTTGAGGATGCTGATCAGCAGAAAAACAATCATGATGATAAGGTTCAGAAAAATGAAGCACAAGTGAAGCATCCAACACTTCCCCAGAAGACTGAATCAGAAACGTCAGTTGACTTAAGTGATGGTGAACAGATGGCTTTATTTAAAGTTGATGAGCCTGAGAACCATTCACAATTAAGCAAGAATGAAAGTAAAATCATTAAAGATTTAGAGAGTACCGATCTTATGAGTAAAACTCCAATTCAAATTATGAATTTGGTATACAAATGGAAAACTAAGTTAGAAAATTAGGAGGTGACACTATGGCAGATATTCACCAACTACCAACGATTTTATCAGATCAAATTTCAGCAGGAGAAGTAGTCGAAAGGCCAGCATCGGTAGTGAAAGAGCTGGTTGAAAACTCAATTGATGCTAATAGCACCAAAATTGATATTGTGGTTGCTGAGTCGGGGCTTAAAAGCGTTGAAGTGGTTGATAATGGTTCAGGGATTGCTTCAAACCAAGTGGAATTAGCCTTTCGTCGCTTTGCAACCAGTAAGATTAGTGATAAGCGGGATTTATTTCGTGTCAGGTCACTAGGATTTCGTGGTGAAGCTCTGCCAAGTATTGCTTCCGTGTCTGACGTGGATATGAAGACCTCTGATGGTAAAAAACAAGGAGCTGAGATTCAGATCCATGGTGGAAAAGTAGTTAAAATGGAACCTTCTCAAGCTCGAAGAGGGACCTCAGTTTTGGTCTCTGATCTTTTCTTTAACACGCCTAATCGGCTAAAGTATTTAAAAGCGCCAGCTACCGAATTATCTAAAATATCCGACATTGTAAACCGGTTAGCCCTTAGTCATCCTGAGATTGCATTTTCGCTTACTCACAATGGACGTGAACTCTTACGCACATCAGGTAGAAATAATATGCAGCAGGTCATTGCCGGAATCTACGGGAACCGCAACATGAAACAGATGATTGCGATCAAGGGAGAGAATCCTGATTTTAAGATCAGCGGTTATATTAGCCTTCCTGAATTAACACGGGCTAGTCGAAAATATACGTCAGTGATTGTTAACGAGCGTTTTATTCGTGATTTTGGATTGGATCATGCCATTATTGATGGTTACGGATCAAAACTAATGGTTGGTAGATATCCGATCGTGGTCGTAAGCATTACGATGGATCCGAGTCTAGTGGATGTAAATGTGCATCCTTCAAAGGAAGAAATTCGAATTTCCAAAAAGAAGGAACTTAGTACTTTTATTTCGCAAACGATTTATGAGACCCTATCTAAACAAAATTTGATTCCTGAAGCCATGAATAATCAAGCATTAAAAAACGGTGTAGCCCGGCATAATTCAACTGAAATTTCCTTTAATTTAGATCAATTGTATGAAAATGGAGAGCAAACGGTTCATGCTGATACTGAAGAATCAACTGGGAAACCCGATCCGATGAATTCTGTTACTCACATGGCCTCAGATTCATCGACCCATCAACCGATTATGATTTATCAAAAAGCTGATTTAAATGCGACGGCAGTTCAAAATTTTAAGGCAAGATATGAGCATGAAAAGGGTGGACTCCCATTTGGTGGCAGGATTGAAGCTCCCAATGCTTCTCATGACTTTCCTCAACTAAGATATATTGGCCAAGTTCACGGAACATATTTAGTGGCTGAGAGTTCAGATGGAATGTACATTGTGGATCAACATGCTGCTCAAGAACGAATTAATTATGAATATTACCGAAAGCAAGTTGGAAAGGTCAGTGGGGATGAACAGAAAATGCTGGTTCCAATTGTACTTGATTATCCCGCAAGCGATGCTTTGGTAATTTCAAGTCATTTGGATCTTTTGGAAGAAAATGGGCTTCACTTGGAATCATTTGGGAAGAACAGTTTTGTAATAAGACAACATCCAGTTTGGTTTAAGGCGGGACAGGAAGAAGACACCATTAAAGAAATGATTGATTGGATTTTAAGCAATCAGCAATTATCAACGGCTCAGTTTAGAGAAAAGGCAGCCATTATGATGAGCTGTAAACGTGCCATTAAAGCCAATCATCATCTCGATAAACGGCAAGCACAGGCGTTGCTAGACAAGTTACCCGAGTGTGAAAATCCATTTAATTGTCCTCATGGACGCCCCGTTTTGGTTCATTTTTCGAATTCAGACTTAGAGACGATGTTCAAAAGGATTCAAGATCCACATCAAAGTGGTAAGAATGATTTTTAATTTAACGTGAAATGAGTTGATTGTATGTATGAGTATTTATATGGGATGATTACGAATGTAAGTCCCAAATACATTGTTCTCGATGTTAATGGAGTAGGTTATCTAATCTACGTAGCTAATCCTTATCACTATGATACTGATCAGCAGGTAAGGGTTTACATCCATCAGTCGGTTTCAGACAATGGGGTGGCGCTATACGGATTTATCACCTTAGAAGATAAACAACTTTTTGAGCAACTTCTGAACGTATCTGGCATTGGGTCTAAAAGTGCTCTGGCGATCATGGCGGGCAATGATAGTAATGGTTTAGTTAGGGCCATTAACGTTGGAAACATCAAATATCTGACCAAGTTCCCGGGAATTGGGAAAAAGACTGCTCAGCAAATTGTGTTAGACTTAAAAGACAAAATTACATCCAATGATGTTTTTACTGGCAATGTTTCTGTAGATGATGTTGAAGACACTGGTAATAAACAATTAGATGATGCATTAAGTGCCCTTCAAGCATTGGGCTTTAAGCAACGTGAAGTTGATAAAATTAAGGCAAAACTTCAAGAAGTTGAGGAAGATTACACTACTGACCAATACATTAGTGCTGGTTTAAAACTGTTAACTAAGTAAGTTAGGAGGAAATAATGACAGATGATCGAATCGTGTCTGGAGCAAGTGATGATGAAAATGATGAATCATTTGAAATGTCACTTCGACCACAAAATTTTGATCAGTACATCGGTCAAGATGACCTAAAAAAGAAGCTTAAGATATACATTCAAGCTGCACAACAACGTGAAGAATCACTTGATCACGTTTTATTATACGGACCACCAGGTCTTGGTAAAACAACGTTAGCCAATGTTATTGCAAACGAGATGGGTGTTGACATGAAAACAACCACCGGACCAGCAATCGAAAAGAAGGGTGATCTAGTTGCACTTTTAAATGAACTACAACCGGGAGACATTCTTTTTATTGATGAGATTCACCGCTTGCCAAAAGAAGTGGAAGAGATGCTGTATTCAGCAATGGAAGACTACTACGTTGACATTATCATTGGAAATGATGATGCGACTAAACATCCCGTTCATTTTGATTTGCCGCCCTTTACTTTAATTGGGGCAACTACTAGAGCTGGACTACTTGATTCACCGTTCAGAGATCGTTTTGGAATCGTTGAACGAATGAATTATTATAATGATCGTGATTTAGAGAAGATCGTGAAACGGTCAGCAAAAATTTTTCATAGTAAGATTAAAGAAGAGGGCGCTCATGAAATTGCCCTTCGTTCTAGGGGAACCCCACGAGTTGCTAATCGTTTACTAAAACGAGTCAGGGACTTCGCCCAAGTTGCTAATCATGATGAAATCGACGTCAAAAGTGTGGATACGGCCCTTAATGCTTTAGGGGTTGATAAAAATGGATTGGATAGAACTGACATTAAGTTACTTTCCACAATGATTGATTTTTATGATGGCGGACCGGTTGGTTTGAACACATTAGCTGCTAATATTGGTGAAGAATCTGAAACAATTTCAGAAATGTATGAACCCTATTTACTTCAAATTGGTTATTTAAAACGGACAGCGCGTGGCCGGATGGTAACTAGAGCTGGCTATGAGCATTTAGGGCGGAAATATCCGGAAACTAATTAAATAAATTGGAAATTTTATCTTCAATTTGGTAAGCTATTGTTAAATAAAGAATGAGGTGAAAACATGCAAAATATATCACAATATGCTGGAATTATTGTATTAATTCTTTTGTTCGTTTTAATGTACTTTATGATGATCAGACCACAAAAGAAGCAACAACAAAAGCATCAAGACACTTTAAAGAACCTGCGCAAGGGTGATCACGTTGTTACCATTGGTAGACTTCATGGAATTGTTGATCAAATCAACAATGAAAAGCGGACAGTTACTTTGGACTGTGATGGTCTTTATTTAGTATTTGACCTCAATGCGATTGCAAGTGCAAGTCGTCCTGGAGAAGAAAAAGCTTCAGAAAATGATTCAAAGGAAAAGGAAGTTTCTAAAAAGAACGAACCAGAAAAAGCAACTGATTCAAAGCAAACTTCAAATAGTGATGATAACGCTAAATAAAAAAGATCGGATTTATCCGATCTTTTTTATTGGAGATGAAAGAACGTACGTTTGGTGGATTAAGGAGGATTATATTGGAAGAATCAATTAAAATTAATCATTCACGTGATATTTTACATGTTGATATGGATGCCTTTTTCGCTTCGATTGAACAAAGAGAGCACCCTGAGTTTATTGATCAACCATTAATTATCTCTAAGGATCCAAGAAAAACGGGTGGTCGTGGAGTAGTTACCACTGCTAATTATCCAGCTAGAAAGTTTGGCGTTCATTCAGCCATGCCTGCCAGTAAAGCATTAGAATTGTGCCCAAATGGTATTTTTAAGGCACCAGAATTCGAATTATATCGGGATGTTTCCCATCAAATTCACGATATTTTTCACGAGTATACGGATCGTATTGAAACGGTGGCCTTGGACGAAGCCTATCTTGATATCACGAAAAATAAAAAGCAAATTAGAAATCCAGTTCTCATTGCACACCTAATTCAAAGCGAGATATGGGAAAAAACGCATCTAACCTCTTCTACTGGGATTTCGTACAATAAGTTTTTGGCTAAAGAAGCCTCTGATTATCGTAAGCCGGCGGGGGTTACCATGATTGACGTTAAAGATAGTCATGAATTCTTAATGAAGCTCCCAATTGATCGGTATCGTGGGGTTGGAAAGAAAACACTTCAAAAAATGCAACAGCTAAACATTCAAAATGGGCAGGATTTGTATCGGCAATCTGAAATGGACCTTATCAAGAATTTTGGTAAATTTGGTTATTTTTTATATCGTCGGGTTCGTGGTTCTGATGATCGACCAGTTGAATATCAACGTGAGCGAAAGTCAATTGGAAAGGAACGAACCTATGGACCTGAATTAAAGAGTAGAGAGGAAGTAGAATCACAGCTGCATAAGATTGCTAAGATGGTCGAAAAATCCCTGAATAAACATGAAAAACATGGAAAAGTTTTAGTTCTAAAGGTCAGATATAGTGATTTTACGACGTTGACTAAAAGAATTTCTTGGAATGATTTTATGGAAAATGATGCTCGACTCTTCTATGATTTGGCGCTGGAGATTTTTGATGGTTTACCTGAGGCAACCTATGGCATTAGATTGCTCGGGATAACGCTGACAAATCTATCAGACATTGGCTTTCAAAATATTAAGTTGCCATTGTATTCGGATCCACGCTTTGAAATGTAGCTGGAGTGGGTTATACTTAACTGTTAAATAATTAAGAGTATTAGAGGCCATTGTAATGAACGTAAAACAGCAGATTAATGAAAAAATCAAGGAATTTCCAACCATCATTATTCATAGACATCAGAGCCCTGATCCTGATGCAGTTGGGTCACAGCTTGGATTAGCAAGTATTATCAAAGCGTCTTATCCTGATAAGAAAGTTTTAACGGTCGGGAAACAGTACCAAGGTTTTGATTGGTTAGGAAAAGTAACTGAAGCAAGTGATGATGATTACCAAAATGCTTTAGTAATTGTGGTAGATACTGCCAATCAACCACGAGTTGATGATAATCGTTATACTAAGGGGAAATACCTCATCAAAATTGATCACCATCCTAATGATGACCAATTTGGTGATTTGATGTGGGTTGAGCCGGAAGCATCAAGTACCTCTGAACTTATCTATGATTTATTTGCTGCAAACAATGATCTCAAGATGCCAGATAATGCGGCTCGTTTGTTGTATGCTGGAATCATTGGTGATACTGGTCGTTTCAAGTACTCCTCAACCTCTTCACATACTTTTGAAGTGGCAAGTAAGTTGGATGAATATCATTTTTCAATTACAGATGTTGCTCAAACTGAAGATGCTATAGATGTTGCCCAAGCCCGTTTGGCTGCCTATGTATACGAACATTTAACAATTGATGAAAATGGTGCAGCTTATGTGATTTTAACTAATGAAGTGATTAAGGATCTTAAGTTAGGCGATGATAGTACTTCTTCGGTAGTTCCACTTCCTGGAAATATTGGTGAAGTAGTTGCTTGGGCCATCTTTGTTCAACAAAAAGAAGGAAATTACCGGATCCGTCTGCGTTCTAAGGGTCCTTCAATTAATGAACTGGCCAAAGAACACGATGGCGGTGGTCATGCGCTAGCTAGTGGTGCTAAGGCTTCCGATGACGATGAAATAAAACAGGTTGTGCAGCAACTTTCTGAAGTTGTGAAACAGTATAAAAAGGAGAATAACTAATGGGAGCTTCGTTTAAGGATTATCATTTTCAACCCTTTATTGATGACGCCATTAAAGATCTTGGATTTCGTAATCCCACCCCAATTCAAACCAAAGTAATTCCAACCATCAAACACGGAAAAAGTGTGATTGGTAAGTCTGCTACGGGAAGTGGTAAGACTCATGCTTTTCTTTTACCAATTTTTGATGGTTTAGATCTTAATAAGGAAGACGTTCAAGTAGTAATCACTACTCCTAGTAGAGAATTGGCTTACCAAATTTACGACAATGCCAAACAGATTGCGAAGTTTTCTGATAAAACGATCCATATCGGTAATTACGTTGGTGGGACAGATAAAGAACGTCAAGTTGAAAAACTTGAGCGTGAACAACCGCAAGTAGTAATTGGGACCCCTGGAAGAGTTTGGGATCTTGTGAAGAATGGTGATCTTGAGATTCATAGTGCCCACCAATTAGTAATTGATGAAGCTGATATGACACTTGATCTGGGATTTTTGGATACGGTTGATGAGATTGCCTCTAAAATGGCAGAAGATTTGCAAATGATGGTATTTTCTGCCACGGTTCCACCAAAACTAAAACCATTTCTTAAGAAATACATGAAGAATCCAGTAATGAATGATATTCCTACCAAAACCGTTATTAACCAAAATGTGTCAAACTGGTTAATTTCTACTAAGGGCAAGAATAAGAATGATTTAATTTATCAATTAATTACGATGGGCGAACCATATCTAGTTTTAATTTTTGCCAATACTCGCGAACGAGTTGATGAAATTTATAACTATCTGAAGCAGCAAGGACTAAAAGTTGCTGAAATTCATGGTGGAATGCAGCCACGAGTCAGAAAACGAGTCATGAAACAGATTCAGAATCTAGATTATCAATTTGTGGTTGCCTCCGATTTAGCTGCTCGAGGAATTGATATTTCTGGTGTATCGCACGTGATTAATGATGATATTCCCACTGACTTAGAGTACTTTATTCATCGGGTTGGACGAACTGGAAGAAATGGCATGAAGGGAATTGCCATGACCCTCTATGCTCCAGGTGAGGAACAAAAGGTTTCGGAACTGGAAAAAATGGGCATTAAGTTCATTCCAAAAGAGATCAAGCGTGGTGAGGTCGTTGATACGTATGATCGAAAGCGACGAATGAAGCGAAAAGAACCTAAAAATAAGTTAGATCCGACCATGATTGGTTTAATTAAGAAAAAGAAAAAAAACGTTAAGCCAGGATACAAGAAGAAAATTAAACGAGCCATTAAACAAAAAAGTGATGAAGATCGGAAGATTGAAGTTAGAAATCAAATCCGGGCTCGAAAGAAACAGAAGAAACGTAGTTCACAGCGTTATCAATAACATTACTGATTGACAGTGTTTTATTTTCTGGATATAATCTAAGTTAATTGGATATATCAAATTAATAAAGTACCACAGAGAGGTTTGGATAATGAAAACAGACTGTGCTAAGTTATTTTGATGCTGCCAGATAGTAAACCGTTTCCCACGTTATAGGGACTGAAGAGGTAATGAACAACATCGTTGCAAGCAAAGTGGTACCGCGTTCCGGCGTCTTTGCTAGCAATGGTGTTTTTTTATTTTTTATTTTATGGAGGATATCATGAAAAAACTAAGCAGTAGTCAAGTTCGTCAAATGTTTCTTGATTTTTTCAAAGAAAAGGGTCACACTGTTGAGCCCAGTGCTTCTCTAATTCCGAAGGATGATCCAACCTTACTATGGATTAACTCTGGTGTTGCTACCATGAAGAAGTATTTTGATGGTTCAGAAGTTCCAAGCAACCCAAGATTGACTAGTTCTCAGAAAAGTATCCGAACTAATGATATTGAGAACGTTGGGAAAACCGCTAGACATCAGACCTTGTTTGAAATGCTTGGTAATTTTTCGGTTGGTGATTATTTCAAAAAAGAGGTTATTCCTTGGGCATACGAGCTTTTAACTAGTCCCAAGTGGTTTGGATGGGATCCTAACAATTTGTATGTCACAGTTTATCCTGATGATGAAGAGACCAAAAAATTATGGTTGAAGGTTGGAATTGCTCCGGATCACATTGTGCCAGCTGAAGATAACTTTTGGGATATTGGTCAAGGTCCTTCAGGTCCCGATTCAGAAATTTTCTATGATCGAGGAGAAAAATATGATGATCTAGCTCCAGATGATCCTGAAAACTACCCTGGCGGAGAAAATGAACGTTACCTGGAAGTTTGGAACATTGTTTTTTCTCAATATAATCACACCCCAGAGGGGACTTATGAACCACTTCCAAGAAAGAATATTGATACTGGGATGGGTCTAGAACGAGTGGTATCCATTTTTCAAGATGCACCGACTAATTTTGAGACTGATCTATTTATGCCGATTATTAAGAAGACTGAAGAATTAAGCAACGGTAAGAAGTACGGTGGCAATCGGGAAGAGGACGTTCCCTTTAAGGTTATTGCCGATCACATTCGGGCCATTACCTTTGCCATTGGTGACGGAGCTCTTCCATCGAATGAGGGACGTGGTTACGTCATTCGTCGCTTGATTCGTCGTGCTACTGTTAATGGTCATGAATTAGGGATTAATGATGCTTTCTTATACAAGTTGGTTCCCGTTGTCGGCAAGATTATGCAAGCTTACTATCCTGATGTCCTCGAACAAAGTGACTATATTCAAAAAATCGTTAAAAATGAAGAAGAACGTTTTAATGCAACTCTAAATGATGGACTTCGGTTATTGAACGACATTATTGCTGATACCAAAAAAGATTCCAAAAAGGAGATTTCTGGTAAGGATGCTTTTAAATTATATGATACCTATGGCTTTCCACTAGAATTAACTGAGGAATATGCTGGTAATGAAGGTGTTAAAGTTGATGAAGAGGGCTTTGATGCTGAAATGCAAAAGCAACAAAATCGTGCCAGAAACGCTCGTGGTTCGAAAAAGTCAATGAAGGTTCAACGTGATTTATTGCTGGACATCAAAACACCAAGTGAATACGTTGGGTATAGTCAGTTAACCGTTGATGCAACTAAATTGGATGACATTATTGCGGATGAAAAATTAGTAAACAGTGTGACACCAGGTGAAGGAGAAGTTGAACTAATTTTTGATAAGACCCCATTTTATGCAGAGATGGGTGGTCAAGTGGCTGATACCGGAAAGATTTATAATCAGAACGGTGACGAAGTGGCAGAAGTTGAGGATGTTCAAAAAGCTCCGAATGGTCAAAACCTGCACACGGTAAAAGTTACTAGAGATCTGAAAAAGGGTGAGCAGTACAAGCTGGTTGTTGACCGTAGTTTTCATGAGCGAGTTGAAAACAATCACACTGCCACTCACTTATTGGATCAGGCACTGCGAAATGTTTTAGGAGGTCACACTCAGCAAGCGGGTTCGTTGGTTCGTCCCGACTACCTTCGTTTTGATTTTACTCATTTTGGTCGAGTAACCGATGATGAACTGCAAAAAGTTGAAGATATGGTAAACGAAAAGATTTTTGCATCCATCCCAGTTCAAACGGTGGTAACTGATCAGAAAACCGGAAAAGAAATGGGTGCGATCGCCCTCTTTGATGCGAAGTATGGTGACGAAGTTCGGGTGGTAAAAATTGATGATTTTTCCATTGAATTTTGTGGTGGCGATCACGTTAAAAACACCAATCAACTAGGATTATTTAAGATCGTTTCTGAAACAGGAGTTGGTTCTGGTGTAAGAAGAATTGAAGCGGTTACCTCTAAGGATGCGTTTGATCTCTTAAATGATGAGGAACGCATGTTAAAAGAAATCGGGAAAACTGTAAAAGCTCCTACCACCGATGAGACTCCGGGACGTGTAAAACAATTGCAAGCCCAAATTAAAGATTTAGAGAGTCGACAGGAATCCCTTGAAACCAAATTGGCAAACCAAGAAGCTACTGATATCTTTAATAATGTTCAGAATATTAACGGAGTCACTTTGATTGCAGGAAGTTTAAAAAATGTTAACATAAACCAACTAAGAGAATTAGCAGATTCGTGGCGAGATAAACATGCTTCTGATGTATTGGTACTTGGGACCGGTACTGATGACAAAGCTAATTTATTAGTGGCAGTTAGTGAGGATCAGGTTAAGTCCGGCATTAAAGCAGGCGATTTGATTAAATCGATTTCTAAGTATATTAATGGTGGCGGAGGTGGCCGTCCCAACATGGCTCAAGCTGGTGGAAAAAATCCAGCCGGAATTGAGGATGCGTTAGAGGCTGCCAAAGCTTGGATTAAGGAACGCAAGTAATAGTTGTTATTTAAAAATTAGTCGTGTATTATCATTTTTGTAGGGGAGGGATCTATGATGGAGCATAAACAAGAAGACGTTTCATTATTTGAAGACAAGTCTAATCTAGACATTCACAAGACGCTGGCAACTGTTTACCAAGCTTTAATTGAAAAGGGATATGATCCTTATGTTCAATTGGTTGGTTATCTAACATCTGGTGATCCAGCATATCTTCCAAAATTGAATAATGCACGGACACTTATGTGTCATTATGATAGAGAAGAAATAATCGATGTACTTTTACATTCATACTTGAAGGGTAAAACACCATCGATGGATCGGACGGCAGATCAGTGAGATTAATGGGATTAGATGTAGGATCAAAAACAGTTGGGGTAGCCATGAGCGACGCTTTGGGATGGACATCCCAGGGAATTGAAATCGTTAAGATTAACGAAGACGAAAAAGAATTCGGGTTAGACCGCATTGGTGAATTGATTAAAAAATACGATGTAAATGGTGTTGTAATTGGTTTGCCCAAGAATATGAATAATACCTCTGGTCCCAGAGTAGAAGCATCAAAAAATTATGGTGAATTAATTAAAAAACACTTTAATTTACCAGTTGATTTTGAAGATGAGCGACTTACAACCGTTGAAGCTGAGCGAATGTTAATCGAGCAAGCTGATGTTTCTAGAGCAAAACGAAAAAAGGTCATTGATAAAGTTGCAGCTGAATTGATTTTACAGAGTTACCTTGATCGTAAGGGTAAATTATGTAATTTCTAATTAGAAAAGAGGGCTTAATATGAGTAAAGAAAACGAGAACAACCAACAAGAACAAGTTACACTTGTCGACGAAGATGGAAATGAGAGTTTATACAACATTTTATTTACTTTCTCATCTGATGATTACAATCGTTCATATATCTTTATTTATCCAGCAACAGATGATGATAATGATGAAGTTGACATTGAAGCCTACGCGTTACCAAAAGATGATGATCCTGCCAATCCAACTGGTGGAGAATTAGAACCAATTGAAGATGATAATGAGTGGGAAATGGTTCAAGAAATGCTTGATACATTCCTTCAATCAGGTCAAGATTAAAAATAATTAATGGGTGCTGGATTACCAGCATCCTTTTTTAATTAATTCTAAAAGATTTTCATGCTAAAATAGAAACATTGGCGGGAGGTTTTAATTTGGCAGGTAAAAATAGATTTAAAACAAAAATTGGTGGGAAAGAATATACATTTATTGGTGATGCATCTGATGAACACATGGAAACGACTGCACGTATTTTGAATAATCAACTTGCACAGTTAAAGAATTTATCTAAGGGTGTTAGTAATGAAGATGCTGCCATTTTAATTGCGTTTAACGCAATTTCTGATCAATTAAAAAAGCAACTAGAACTTGATAAAATTAATAATAAAGCGGAGGATGGCGAAGATTAATGTTGTTTACAATTATTATCATAATTGTATTGATTTTTTCAATCGTAAATGGCTACCATCATGGACTTGTAAATGAATTATTCAGCTTTATTAGTTATTTAATTGCTGCTGTCATTGCATTTGTTTATGTAATTCCGGTTGCAGATTTCTTAAGGTCTGCATCTAATATGATTTTGGCGACCCATGCTTATACCAATACTGGATTTTGGCGTGGTTTGTCGTTTTTAATAACTTTTGTAATTGTTGCGGTGGTACTCCGATGGGTTTCACACCTATTAAATCGGATTGCTTCGCTTCCAGTTTTACGTCAATTGAACTCACTTTTGGGTGCAGTTGTTGGTGCCATTATCAGTTTACTGGTTATGATGTTAATACTGGATGGATTACTATTAACTAATAATGATTGGGTTAACACTGAATATCAAAATTCAACCGTTTCACAGATGATAACGATGGATTCGCCGCATTTATTTAATCAAATGATAAATCGTTAAAATGGGATGAAAAAATGAACGAAAAAGTACTCGATACATTAGAATACGACAGAGTAAAACAATTGGTAGGACAGTTTTTAACTACTGAAAACGGATCAAGGGAGCTCAAGCAATTAAAGCCAAGTAGTGATTATGACATAGTCTCACATTCACTGGATGAAGCTGATGATGGTTCTCATATTTATCGTCTAAATAAAATGATCCCAGTTCCAAGATTAGTTGATATTACGCCATCTATGAAGCGTTTAGCGGTTAATGCTGACCTGAATGGGACTGAATTATCTCAGGTTAATGCGGTTTTGCTTGCTAGTAAGCGAGTCAGGACCTTTTTTGCAAACTTAGATGATGACAAGGTTGAATTAAACGTTCTATACGACGAAGCCAAGGATTTCAATGATCTTCCAGAAATCTCAAAACGACTTCAAGCTTCAATTGATGAAGATGGTCGTGTATTAGACTCAGCATCCAGTGAACTGCGTTCAATTCGGAGAGAAATTACACGACTAGAAACGAATATCAAAACTACCATGAATAAGTATATTCATGGAAAGCAGTCCAAGTATTTAAGTGAACCAATTATTACGGTTCGAGACGGACGATATGTGATTCCAGTTAAATCCGAGGATAAGCAAAAATTTGGTGGGATCGTTCATGACCAAAGTACAAGTGGTTTAACGCTCTACATTGAGCCTCAAAGTGTGGTTTCATCGAACAATGATTTAAGACGTTCTCAATTAGATGAGCGTAAGGAAATTCACAAAATCTTAGGTGAGCTTTCGGATATGATTCGTCCTTACCAAGAAGAATTAATGGAAAACGCAGCACAATTAGGGCATTTTGACCTTATTAATGCAAAGGCTAAGTTCGCGGATCAAATGCATGCCACTAAGCCCAGTGTTTCCAAAGAAAATCACGTTAATCTGAAAAACGTTCGTCATCCATTGATTGATCAGAAAAAGGTGGTTGGCAATGACATTCAGATTGGTTCTGATTTTCGGCAAATTATCATTACTGGTCCCAATACGGGTGGTAAAACCATCACCATTAAAACCTTAGGAATTAACCAGTTAATGGCGCAATCAGGGATTTTTGTAATGGCCAATGAGGGTAGTCAGGTTGGTGTATTTGATAACGTGTTTGCTGATATTGGTGATGAACAATCAATTGAAGCCAACCTTAGTACATTCTCATCACATATGGATAATTTAATTAATATCTTAAAGCACATTACTAATCAGAGTTTGATTTTAATCGATGAACTAGGCGCAGGAACTGATCCTAAGGAAGGGGCAGCGCTTGCCATGTCTATTTTAGATAAAATGGGTGAATCAGGTAGTGAAGTTTTGGCTACTACTCATTATCCAGAATTAAAGGTGTATGGCTACAATCGACCAGAGACGATCAATGCTTCAATGGAATTCGATGAGAAGACCCTCCAACCAACTTATAGATTGTTATTAGGGGTTCCAGGCCAAAGTAATGCCCTTAATATTGCTAAACGATTGGGTTTGCCTGACACCATTATTTCCGAAGCTAGTTCACTAATGGACTCTGATAGTCAAGATATTAATAGGATGATTAAACAACTTACCAAACAAACCAAAGATGCGGATGAACGAGCACGTAAGCTTAAAGTTGAATTAGCTGAAAATGAGCGACTTCATGCTGATCTGAATGATAAGCTTACTAAGTTTACTGATAATAAAGATTCAATGGTAAATGATGCTAAACGACAGGCTAATCAAATCGTCTCAAAAACACGACGGCAAGCTAACGAAATCATCAATAATCTTCATCAAGTCCAAAAGAGAACCAATCAGCCAATCAAAGAGAATGAGTTAATTGATGCTAAGGGGAAAATTAATTCACTTGAGCAGCATCCTGAGCTTAAAAACAATCGTGTTTTAAAGCGTGAAAAAGCCAAGCATCATTTTAAAGAAGGCGATGATGTCTTGGTAAAATCCTACGGTCAACGTGGTGTTTTGTTGAAGAAGATGGGAAAAGATAACTGGGAAGTCCAACTTGGGATCTTGAAGATGAAAGTTTCTGAGTCAGATTTGGAACAAACTCACAAAGAACCAGGTAAGAAGAAGCATACTCCTAGTGTAAGAAGAACCCGTTCTAGTGGAATTTCTCCAACCCTTGATCTACGCGGTGAGCGATATGAATCTGCCATGCAACGGTTGGATCGTTATATTGATTCTGCTCTTCTAGCTGGCTATCCTTCGGTAACGATTATCCACGGTAAGGGTACAGGAGCTCTTCGAAAAGGTGTGATTAGTTACTTGAAACGAAACCGCCGAGTAAAGGAATTTGGTTTCTCACCGGCTAATGCAGGTGGGGACGGTTCAACTGTCGTGAAGTTTAAGTAGATTGTATGCAATTTAGTTGCATTTGAAACAACACGTGTTTATACTTACTCATAGTAAGAGAAATAAGGAGGCAAATATTATGGTTAATGAAACTAATGATGCAAACTTTAAAGAAGACACTGCTGATGGTGTTTCAGTTGTCGATTTTTGGGCTCCATGGTGTGGTCCATGCAAGATGCAGTCTCCAGTAATTGAAGACTTGTCAGAGGATCCAGAGGTTGCTGACAAAATCAAATTCTTTAAAATGAATGTTGATGATAATCCTAATACTTCACGTGAGTTTGGAATTATGAGTATTCCTACCATCATGGTGCTTAAGGATGGTAAAGTTATCGATCAAATCGTCGGCTTCCATTCAAAAGATCAATTAAAGAAATTGTTGTCTGCATATACAGCATAAAAAAAGAGCCCGTTGGGCTCTTTTTATTTTGCTATATTAATTGTTTTGAAATCACTTGGGTTATTCACAGGAGCATTCGGATCGGAAACAACGTTAAAGTTCACACTATTTAGTTTAATGGTGGCTTCACATTCGGTTGAAATTTGATCGATTTGTTGTTTAGTCTGTGCTAAAAAACCAGCTTCGAGCATGAAATCAGGATCCTTATTTAGTTTTAAGCGGGTCTCTACTTCTGGTCCACTTAGTTTCCAACTGATTTTTTTGATGTTTTCTTTTTTAAGTTCTAGATTACCAAACTGACTTTGTTTAAAGAATGCCTGAAGATCATCATTTGACGCAACTGGAAACTTGGTAGCAAGATCCTTGCCGCCCCAGTATAGGATGTCATGAATATCTTGGTCTAATAGATCTGGTAAAAGGCTGTCCCTTAAAAGTTCAATTCCCCAAAAAGGTGAATCAGAATGTTCCTTGCGAAATTTTTCGTATTTATTCATATCAGAGTCCTCTTCCAAAAAGATACTTTACAAATAACATTCTATCATAGACTCCCGTGAAATAAAGAAGAAAGGGTAACTTGAACTCAATTAAAAAAAACGCCATAATTAAATTTGAAGTGAATAGGAGGGATATTATGAAGGTATCACCAGTAGCTTACATGGATTCTGGAGTTGGTGGTTTGACGGTCGCAAAAGTTGCGTTAGAAAAACTACCACACGAAAATATGATTTATCTAGGGGATGAAGCGCGACTCCCATATGGAGAAAAGACCACCGATGAGGTACGTCAATACTCTGCTGAGATTGGCCATTTTTTTGTTGATCAAGGTGCTAAAATGATGGTAATTGCTTGTAATACTGCCACTGCAGCAGCTCTTTCGTATTTAAGGAAATTGCTTCCAATTCCTGTGATTGGAGTAATTGAGCCTGGAAGTATGGCAGCGGTTAAAAAAACGAAGAATAAGAAAATCGGAGTGATCGCCACTAGGGGAACAGTTGCTAGTCATTCATATCGTGATACAATTCAAAAAATTGATCCCAGTATTGAAGTGAAAGAAGTGGCTTGTCCAACTTTTATTCCGTTAGTTGAAAGTGGAAAGTACCATAGTAAAGATGCACAAGCAAAAGTTCAAGAGGGCTTAAAGCCATTTCAAAACAGTGGAATCGATACGTTAATTTTAGGGTGTACTCATTTTCCAATTATTGCTGATTTAATTGGTAATGTAATGGGACCGGACATAACTTTGGTTAATCCTGGATATGAAACGGTTAATGCAGTTGAAAGGGAACTAAAAGGTACTGATCATTTGGCGAATGTAGCTCATCCCAGTGCTCAGTTTTATACCACTGCGGACGTCAAACGGTTCGACGAAGTTGGTAAGCAATGGTTACACACGGATATTGATGCTAAGCTTATTCCCGTAAAACAATTGGAGAAATATTAATGAAAAATAATCAAATTGTGGTTGCTTCAAAGAATCCTGGCAAGATTAATGAATTTACGGAGATGCTTTCTAAACTTGGTTTAACCGTTAAATCGATTAATGATTTTGATAATGTTCCTGCCATCAATGAAAATGGAACAACGTTTGAAGAAAATGCGACCATCAAAGCCAAGGTTGTTTCAGAATATCTAGATTTGCCAGTTTTGGCCGATGATTCAGGTTTAGTTGTTGATGCATTAAATGGAGCTCCAGGTATCCATTCGGCACGATATGCTGGTGATCATAATGATCAGGCTAATAAAACTAAGTTATTGAGGAACATGCAGGGAAAACAGAACCGGAATGCTCACTTCAATACGACTTTGATTGTTAGAAAGCCAAATGGAAAACAGTTAGTGGTTGTTGGAAGAGTGGATGGTCAGATCGTTGAAACTCCACGGGGAACCAATGGCTTTGGTTATGATCCCTTATTTTATCTCCCCGAGTTAGGTAAGACATTGGCTCAATTGACTGATGAGCAAAAGAATGCGTATAGTGCACGTGGAAATGCTCTCAGAAAGCTAACTGATGTAATTGAAGATTGGTGGTAAAAAAATAAGCTATCACATATGTGATAGCTTATTTTTTAATTTGTTTTTTGTGGTGGGGCAGGAACTACCAATGGTGAAAGTGGGAGATTAATGCCAGCCTTATAAATAGCGGTGAGATAAGCCCCTAAGTACTTAGCATTGACGTCAAATTCGCGTTCACTTTTGGTGTGTAGGAACACGGAAATGGCAAGTGACCCGTCTTCAAGGAAGTTGGTTCCAAAAATGACTGGTTTTCCAACAATATCAGGATCATTTGGACACTTTTCTTCATTAACTGAAGCAATAATATCTTCAACTTTATGAATGGGTGTTTCTGGCGTGATTCTGATGTTGACGATTGTCATCATTTCACCACGAGATAGATTTGAAACCGTGGTAATATTCCGATTTTGAATAAAGTTAAGGGTTCCGTTAATACTAGTAATTTGAGTGGTCCTGATACCTACGGCTTTTACGTAACCCTCAATATTGTTAATGATAACTCGTTCACCAACATCAATTTGGTGTTCAAACAAGATAAAGAATCCACTAACAATATCACTAACGAATCCCTGAGCTCCAAGTCCAATTGCTAAACTGAAGATTCCAGCACCAGCAAGCAAAGTTCCAACCGGAATGCCAATCATTGATAAAATTGAATATAACCAAAAGAAAATGACGGTATAGTAGTAGATATTAGTAGCAAGGGTATACATGGTTTTGTTTCTTCTCGCTGCAATTGGTTCGGATGTTCCGTTAATCTTTGGTAAACTATCCTTTTTTTGTGAAATATTAGTTTGACGTTTGTTGAAAAAATGTTTTATAACGGTTTTTCCAACTCGTACAATTATTAGAAAAAGGATTGAGACTAAAATAATACTTACAATTTTGGTTGTAAGATTTGAAAGTATTTTGGTCCAATCGAAACTCCTAAAGTACTTGGTTAAAAACGACGGATTAGCTACATTTTCCACTGACCCTGATTTAAGGGCCGATGATGCTTTGGCAGAATCGGCTACCAATTGAATAAAAATGTTCATAATTTCCTCCACTCTTGATTTTACTGTTATCAATATTTTAACAGAGAAATCTCCTAAATAAAATTAAGCTTTTTAAATTGTCATATTGACAGGATAATGCTATTCTAAATGATGAAGAAGCCATTAGGAGGATAATTAAATGGGTATCGGTGAAGTAGCAGCGTTAATTGCTGCAATTGCGTTTTTAGTTTTAGTTGTATTTTTGTGTTTCTTCTTGATCAGGTTGTCAAAAACGGTTAAGGATGTCAGTGAAAGTGTTAATAGTCTTACAAATGATGCTAATCATATTAGCAAAGAATGTGAGCAAATTATGGTCATTTCAAACACCTTACTTAACAACGTTAACTCAAAACTCGATCAGGTTGATCCCGTGTTCCAGGCGGCAGCTGATTTAGGTGAAAGTGTTTCAGACCTAAATGAAGCAACAAGAAATGCAACTGAGAAAGTTAAATCGAAGAGTGGTTTGTTAGCTAAAACGTCTGCATTAACATTTGCTGGTAAGATGCTTGGCAGATTGTTCTCTAAACGCGACAAAAATTCTGAAGAAACAAATTAAGGGGTGGATTGGTTATGAATTTGAAAAAGGGAATGCTTTTAGGATCAGTACTTGGTGGAACTGCTGCTTTCGTAGCCTACAAACTATTAGATGAAGCAAAACAACGTGAAATTAAAGAGTGGATTCTAGACGCTACGGAAGATGCTAAAGACCGTGCGTTAGACTACGTTTACTATGCAAATGATACGGCTGAAGACCTTAAGGATCTTGCTTCAGATAAGATGGATGATGCTAGAGGATCGGTTCATAAAGTTAATGAATCTCTTAGTGATAAATTATCTGATTTACAGGAAGCTGTTAATTCTTTAAAATCTGATGTTGAAGAACATCCAGCACCTAAGAATGAATTAGATGATCTTGCTAAAGAAAAAGAATCTGATGATATTGTGATTGATCCAGATGATGCATTTAGCGATCAAGATCGTGCAGAGACAATTTATCCAGTTCACGAACACCATGAAAAATAATTTATTTACCCAAATCGGACGGACGGTCCGGTTTTTTTTGCTCTCTTGATGTAACCGATTTCACTTGAATGAATTCCTTTACTTTGATATATTTATAATAATTAGTGTACATAAGTGTGCTCATAGGAGAAATCGACTTTGAAAAAACAAAATGTGACAATTTATGATGTAGCTCGCGAGGCCAATGTGTCAATGGCAACTGTCTCACGAGTGGTAAATGGTAACCAAAATGTTAAAGATGCGACCAAACAAAAAGTCTTAAACATCATTGATAAACTTGACTACCGTCCCAATGCAGTTGCTAGAGGACTGGCAAGTAAAAAGTCTACCACGGTGGGAGTTATTATTCCGAACGTGACGAATACTTACTTTGCTTCGCTTGCCAGAGGGATTGATGATATTGCGACAATGTATAAGTACAACATCATTTTAACTAATTCTGACGGTAATAATCAGCGTGAACTGACCTCAATGAATACGCTTCAGGCTAAACAGGTTGATGGGATTATCTTTATGGGAAATGAAATCTCAGAAGAGTTACGATCGGAATTCAAAAAATCCCGAGCACCTGTGGTTTTAGCGGGTTCTGTGGATGCTAGTGGGAAGATTCCGAGTGTCAACATTGATTATAGACAAGCAGTGTACTCTGAAGTTACTAATTTAATTAATAATGGAAATGATCGGATTGCCTTTGTTTCGGGTCCCCTCGAACGTTCCATTAATAAGGACTTTCGTTTGAAAGGGTACAAGGATGCGTTGACTGATGCGGGAATCCCATATGAGAAATCATTGCTTTTTGAGACCGATGTCAGTTATTCTGGTGGATACGCTTTAAGAGAACGGTTGCAAAAGAATGAAGTAACTGCCGCAATTGTTACTGACGATGATATGGCGGCAGGAGTGATGAATTCGATGACTGATGATGGGGTTAGTGTTCCAGGTGAATTTGAACTTGCAACTAGTAATGATACGAAGTTAACTGAAATGACCAGACCAACCATGTCAACGATTACTCAACCGCTTTATGATGTGGGAGCCGTTGCCATGCGTCTTTTAACGAAGTTAATGAATAATGAAGATATTGAAGAAAATAAGGTCTTTTTGCCTTTTGGTTTAAAAAAGCGTGAATCAACTAAATAGAACTTAACTTGATACTAGAGTTACTAGTTGCTATAATTAGAGAGTTAATATGTTTAAAAGAGAGAGGAGTTGCGATCATGTCAGGACATTCAAAGTGGCATAACATTCAGGGACGAAAGAACGCCCAAGATGCTAAGCGTGGAAAGATTTTCCAGAAGATCTCACGTAACTTATACCAAGCTGCAAAGGCTGGTGGAAGTGATCCAGAAGGAAATCCTCAATTACGACTAGAAATGGAAAAAGCTCGTGAAGCAAACATGCCGAAAGACAACGTTCAACGGGCAATTGACAAAGCTTCAGGTGTTGGTGGAGCAAAGTTTGAAGAAGTAACTTATGAAGGATATGGACCTGGTGGAACTGCAGTAATGGTATCTGCCTTAACTGATAATAAGAACCGAACTGCTGCGGCAATTCGTTCTGCATTTACTCATCATGGTGGTTCACTTGGAACTGATGGTTCAGTATCATATATGTTTGATCGAAAGGGATTCATTACTATTTCAAAGTCTGATACGGATGATGATGAAGATAGTATGTTGATGGCTGCCTTAGATGCTGGTGCTGACGATATGAAGTCGACCGATGATGAATATCAAATCCTTACTGATCCTGCAAGCATGGCGAGCGTTCGTGATGCATTACAAAAAGCAGGTTATAAGTTGGATGCTGAGGTTAAGTTAGTCCCACAGAATACAACTGAAGTTCCTTCAGATAAAGTTGAACAGTATAGTGGTCTTATTGATGAATTAGAGGACAACGATGATGTTCAAGATGTTTATGAAGCAGCTGTTTTACCAAATGAAGCTGAATAATTAAATAATTAAAAAAAGGGTGCAATCTTTAATTAGATTGCACCCTTTTTTCGTATTTAGTTACGAAGGATGTGATGAAATTGAAAGTGACACAATGGTTAGATAATATTATGGAATTCGCGGTCCAACGCCAGGCTTCTGATGTTTTTATCTTACCAAAGGAAAATGAATATTGTATTAAAGTTCATACGGCGGTCAGGACGATTCAAATTACAAATTTGAGTACTGAGATGGCAAAACGAGTAATTTCGTATTGTAAGTATCAAAGTGGAATGTCAGTGACAGATAGTAGGAGGCCCCAGCTTGGTGCAATGGATTATATGATCAAAGATCAGAAACTTCGTTTGCGATTATCGTCGGTGGGAAACTTTAGCCAAAATGAATCGATGGTGATTAGGATTATCTACGATACTCATCAAATCGAGAGCGGCTTTTTTAATCCGGATCAAATTCAAAAGATTGAATCGGCTTGTAAAAAGCGAGGTTTACTTTTATTTGCGGGTCCCACTGGATCGGGTAAAACAACTACTATTTATCGTGTAGTTAGAAAAATCAGTAAAGATCAAATTGTAATGACAATTGAAGATCCAGTGGAGATCTATGAAGAGTCTTTTTTACAATTGGAAGTCAATGATCAGGCCAAGATGACTTATGCAGATTTGCTAAAAGTAGGATTAAGACAACGTCCTGACGTTTTTATAATTGGTGAAATTCGGGATCATCAAACGGCGGAAGTTGCAATTTCAGCTGCTTTATCAGGTCATTTAGTTTTAAGCACTGTTCATGCAAAGTCTCCTGATGGAACGATTCAGCGACTACTAGAGTTAGGGATTGACTTTGAACGAATTCAAGCGGCTTTAAACTTAGTGGTCTACCAACGGTTAATCCCAACTAAATCTAAAGAAATTAAAACCTTATTAACCATTAAGGATGAGTTTAATAATCATCATGTGGAAAAAGATGATATGAGAGATTGGAAGGATCAGATTGAACTGCTTTTTAAAAGGGGAATAATTAGTGAAAAAAATCGGGATAAATATTTTTACGGGTAAACGGATTTCCATAAAACAACAAGCATTTTTGTTTTCAACCTTAGGTGATTTATTATCTACTGGATTTTCAATTCATCAGAGCTTGGAGTTTGTTAAAGTAGTCTCGAAACGGAATCAAATAATTGTAAATAAGATCATACATGGCTTAGAAAGAGGAAATAATTTACCGGATTCGATGAAATTTTTTCTTAGTGAATCAATCTATTATCAGTTAAAAATCGCTGATGAGCATGGTGATTTAGTGAATGGGATGAAAAAAGTTGGTGACTTTTTAAAATTAAGAATTACACAAAATGAGAAAATCAAAGCAGTTGTGGTTTACCCCATTTTTTTGTTCTTAGTTTTATTTAGCATTATCTTTGCCGTTAAGTTCTTAATTATGCCCCAAACAGCTGACTTGACAGGACAAACAGGCACTAGGAATCATCATGTTATTTCATATATAGTCTATGCTGTTGGTTTAACAATTATTTTATTGGGAATGGTTGGTTACCAAAACTTTAAAGCGAAGAAATGCATTGATCGCATTAATTTATTAGTTAAAATTCCCGTGATAGGACAGCTATTTAAAGCGTATTATCAATATTTTGTTACTTCTAATTTTGCTTTGATGATTAACGGTGGCTTGGACTTGAAGCAGGTCGTTTCAGCCTTATTAAAGTTTGATCATCAAAGTCTTCTTTATGATGTTGGAAAAACAATGCGCGCAGGCTTTAATGAGGGAATGAATTTTGGGGCAAGTTTAGCACGCTATTCTTTTGTGTCTGAAGAAATGATCGTGTTTCTTTCAAACGGAAGTACTCAGTCGGAGTTAGCTCAAAATCTTAAGGCACTTAGTAGATTGAGCTTTAAAGAAATGATCCGTAAGTCTAACTTGTTAATTAAATTGATTCAACCAGTTTCTTTTGCAGTAATCGGAATTTTAATTGTAGGAGCTTATTTACAAATGCTATTACCAATGTATGATTCGATGAAAGGACTTTATTAATGAATAGGAAGGGTTTTACTTTAATAGAAATGACGATTGTTTTGTTCATCATTTCATTGTTAGTTTTAATTATTATCCCAAATCTTAGTAATCAGAAAGATCATGCTAAGAAAATTCATGGATCAGCAATGGTATCTGTGATTCAAACTCAAATTGATGCCTATCAGGATGAAAATCACGATGGAGATGTAACAATTAATAAGTTAGTTCGAAGTCATTATTTAACTGGGAAGCAGGCTAATCAAGCACATGCTGAAAGAATCGTTGTGGTAAAAAATCATGCGATGCAAAAATGATCAACCTGGATTTACGTTAGTTGAAAGTGTCTTAGTGTTGTTTGTTTCGTCCTTAATTCTTGGCATCACGTTAGTAGCTTTCAATTATCTCGGTGTAATAGGAAATCAAGAGAAACGTTTCTTTGAGACACTTGATTCTGCTTGGAATGAGGCATTAGTTGAATCGCAAGCTCATCACCATTCAACCCGGGTATTATTTTACCCAAATGATGAGGTAGTGTTTGTGAAGCAGGAAAAGTCAAAGTTAAAAAATCGAGTAGTTAAAATGCCAAGGGGGCTAAGCGTTAAAAGTTATCATAACATTGAAATCAAAAAAGATGGCTACGTTAAACCGCAAACCATTAGATGGTCTTCAAGTGGACAAAAGAGATTGATTTTACAAAAAATTCAACTGGGATGGGGTGCATATCACCTTGAAACTATTAAACAAAATTAGATTAGGATTTACGCTATTGGATTCACTGATTGGCCTGGCATTAATTTGTAGTGGAGTGATTTTTTATTTAAATGTGAATGATTTTGAGCATCATTGTTTACAAAAAAGTAGGGATGAAATGCAGGCGGTGAGGAAAACTTATGAGCATAAATTACTTAAAAAGTATCAGTAAACGGGCTGGTTTCTCGATCATTGAATCAATTTTTTCCTTGCTGGTAATTTCGATGGCCTTTGGTCTAATAATGTTGACCACGCAATTAATTAGAAGTGAGAAGTGGGAAGATCGTGATGGAATTTTTTACCGTTATCTCGATGTGATTGAATCACCGGATTATCAGTTTAAAGTCATGAATGTCGAAAGAAATTCTGTTAAGCTTAAAAGTAAAAAAGAGAATAAAGAATACATTATGGAAAAATATGAGAACATGGTGAGGCTACGTGGGGTTAAGGGTGGTCACATCCCAATTATTTTAAGAGTGAATCATGCTTCGTGGTCTACTCATCATCATGTTTTAACTAGTCGTATCAAAATTGATGGGGTTAATTATGAAGCCAAAAGTTATTTATAAAAGAAGGGGAAGTTTAACTTTAATTGCTATTTTATTTTTGCTATTTTTATCTGGTATAATCGTTTATCGCTACCAAAAAGTAGACTTTCAAATCCAAAATAATCATATTCGGACCGCAAAATATCAAAGGCTGACTAAAGAATTGAATAATTCTAAGAGATAAACGAGAAATCTTGAATAACGGACGTGAACTCTGGTAGTATTAACCCTAGATATATAAGAAAAGGGGTTGATATTTCTGTCTGAAAAAGAATCAATATCATTGTTTCAAGTTTTTGATCAATCCAGCAAAGTCTTAAGTCAAGCTTTAGGAACATCGTATTTGGATGCTTTCATTGAGACGGCTGATAATATGATTGATAATAATACGGTTCGAGTTGAAGATGGGGTTCCTAAACCCAAAATAGTGGATGACCTTACTAAGCTATATCGAACGGTTGACTACCACAAAATGGATAACGAATCAATTCGACGAGCCATTCAAATGGTTATGATCCGAGCCACTAAAGAAGACAAGATTCAGGCAAATCATCAAATAACTCCTGATACAATCGCCTACATCATGGGATACATAGTTACGCGGATTTATGAACATGAATCCAGTGTTAGCATCCTTGATCCAGCAGTTGGAACTGGGAATTTACTCACAGCGGTTATGAATCAATTACATGATTCACTTCATGATACTGTAAAGGGATATGGAATTGATAATGATGATTCAATGATTTCAATTGCTAGTATTAGTGCGAAAATGCAGAATTTGGATGTCGAACTAATTCAGCAAGATAGTATTGAACATTTGTTGGTTCCCAAGATTAATTTGGTTGTCTCTGATCTTCCGGTTGGTTATTATCCAATTGATGAAAAAACCACGGGTTATGCTACTCGAGCTCAAGCAGGGCATTCATATGTTCATCATTTACTAATTGAACAATCAATGAACTACTTAAAACCAGCTGGTTTTGGAGTATTTTTGGTTCCCAGCAACATTTTTCAAACTAGTGAAGCCAAGGGTCTTTTAAAATGGTTTCAAGATTCTGTATACTTACAAGGAGTCTTGAATTTACCAAAAGAGTTGTTTGCAAACGAAAATGCTCAGAAGGCCATTTTAATTTTGCAAAATCGTGGCGGAGATAGTCACCAAGTGCAAAAGGTTATGTTGGGAGAATTCCCTTCGTTTAAAGATACAGATGCCTTTCAAAAATTCATGGCTGAGATTGTTGATTGGGAAGAAAACGATTTATTAAAAAAATAGTTAAAAATAAGGAGATTACTCATGGGTAAAATTATTGTGATTAATGCTGGTAGCTCAACTTTAAAGTTTAAGTTATTCAAAATGCCAGAAGAAAAGGTTCTTGGTGAAGGATTAATTGAAAGAATTGGCTTACCAGAATCACATGTTGAAATTAAATATGATGATGGGAAGAAATTTGAAGAAACATTGGATGTTAAGGATCACGAACAAGCAATTCAAATCTTGTTAGATCAATTACTCGATCTTGACATTATTAATGACTATAACGAAATTACTGGGGTTGGACACCGAGTTGTTGCTGGTGGAGAATATTTTGATCAATCGGTAATTATTACTCCTGAAGTTCTCAAAAAGATTGAAAGTTTGGATGAGCTGGCTCCTCTCCATGAACCAGCTAATGTCTTGGGAATTAAAGCATTTGAAAAGGTTCTTCCTAATGTAACTAGTGTGGCCGTTTTTGATACTTCATTTCATCAAACGATTCCTGAAAAGAACTACCTATATAGTCTTCCATATGAATACTATGAGAAGTATCGAGCTCGTAAATATGGATTCCACGGGATCAGTTACCGTTACGTATCACAACGTGCTGCTAAGTTGTTAGGTAAGCCAGTGGAAGATCTTAAGATGATTATTATGCATTTGGGTGCTGGTGCTTCTATATGTGCTGTTAAGAATGGAAAGTCTTATGATACATCCATGGGATTCACCCCAGTTACTGGCCTAACAATGGCAACTCGTTCTGGTGATGTTGATCCATCTCTTTTAGCCTATGTGATGGAAAAAGAGGGCATGACTGATATCAATGATATGATTAAGGTTTTAAACACGAAATCTGGATTACTTGGTATCTCTGGAGTTTCTGCTGATATGCGTGAAGTTGAAGAGGCTCAAAAGACTAACCATCGTGCTAAGATTGCTCGTCAAATTTATGATAATCGAATTGTTCGTTATATTGGATCATATCTAGCAGAATTGGGTGGTGCTGACGCCATCGTCTTCACTGCTGGAGTTGGTGAAAACAGTATCACTGTTAGACAAGAAGTCACTGACCAACTTTCATACTTTGGTATTGGTGTTGACAAAGAAAAGAATAATGTCAGAGGAGTTGTTAGAGATTTAAGTGCCAAGGGATCAAAGATTAAGACTTTATTAGTTCCAACT
Source organism: Fructilactobacillus fructivorans (assembly GCF_000814735.1). Classification (NCBI taxonomy): domain Bacteria; kingdom Bacillati; phylum Bacillota; class Bacilli; order Lactobacillales; family Lactobacillaceae; genus Fructilactobacillus; species Fructilactobacillus fructivorans. Next base: position 6,092 of record NZ_JOJZ01000019.1, on the reverse strand, counting down.
AATGAAGAATTAATGATCGCTCTTGATGTTCAACGACTTGAAAAAGAAAGCAAAGAAAAAGCAAATAAATAGTTCTAATGAGAATCCACTCATCAAAGTGGATTCTTTTTTATCATGTAAATTTGGAATTTTTTAAATTTTTGGTAGTTTTTCTGACAAAATATCTGTATAATTTCCTTAAAAAGTAACAAATAGCTTCACGTATCCGTGTATAATGTAGGCATACGTAAAGAAAGGATGTTTTTGTTGGAAAAGAATACAAATAATGAAAACCAAATGTCACGGGGACTCAAAAGTCGTCATGTTCAATTAATGGCGTTAGGTGGAACCATTGGAACGGGTCTGTTTTTAGGTGCAGGACAATCAATTCACCTTGCAGGACCGTCAATCATTATTGCCTATGTAATTGCTGGAGTGGCTTGTTTCTTCTTGATGCGAGCCCTCGGTGAATTACTTTTATCGAATACTAATAGCGTTTCATTTATTGAATTTATTAACAAATATTTAGGGGAAAGAACCGGCTTTGTAGCTGGATGGACATATTGGTTCTGTTGGATTGCCATTGCGATGGCAGAAGTCACTGCGGCTGGTTTATACATGAAGTTTTGGTTTCCAGGGTTACCACAATGGGTAACAGCTGCATTCTTGATTCTAATTTTGTTTCTATTGAATTCGATTACTGTTTCTGCTTTTGGTGAAACGGAATTTTGGTTTGCATTAATTAAAGTGGTTGCAATTGTGGCGTTAATCATCGTTGGAATTATTTTGGTGTTAATGCACTATAAGACAAGTGTGGGGTACGCCCAGGTATCCAATTTGTATTCTCACGGATTTTTTGCTCACGGTGCTTCCGGGTTTGTACTTTCATTTCAAATGGTTCTATTTAGCTTTGCAGGGATTGAAATGATTGGGATGACCGCATCAGAAACACAAGATCCACAGAAAATCATTCCAAAATGTATTAATGAAGTTCCTACCCGAATCATTATTTTCTATGTTGGATCTTTACTAGCCTTAATGTGTATCTTCCCATGGCAGTACATTTCCGCTAATTCAAGTCCTTTTGTTCAAGTATTTTCGAATATTGGAATTAAATCGGCAGCTGCGATCATTAACTTTGTCGTTCTAACTGCTGCAGCATCATCGTGTAATAGTGCTATTTTTACCACTGGACGAATGTTGTTTTCGTTAACAGATAAAAGTCAAAACAAATTTGCCAAGAAATTGGGAACCCTGTCCAAAAGACACATTCCGGCTAACGCGATTTTGTTCTCAACCATTGTGATTGCTATCTCAGTTGTGTTGAACATTTTAATGCCTGAAGGCGTGTTTGAACTGGTCTCAAGTATTGCCACTACTTGTTTCTTATTTGTTTGGTCATTGATTGTGATCACTCATTATGAGTATCGACGATCACTTACGCCAGAACAAACCAGTAAGCTTACCTTTAAGATGCCATGGTTCCCTTACTCCGACTTCTTTGTTGTTGGATTTATGGTTTTTGTTGCCTTTGTTTTGATTTTTAAAATGCAAACGTTAGTTGCGTTGATTGGTTCAATTATTTGGTTACTAATTTTGTATGGTTTCAAAGTTTTAAGCGATAAGCATAAGGAAAGAAAAGAAGTCGATGATTAAAGTCATCGACTTTTTGATTATCATTATTAATGGATGTTAGAATAGAAAATAACGATAATTATAGAAGAAAATATTGAGGAAGTAATATGATGGATAAAGTAGCAATTTTGCATACCAATGATCTTCACTCACATTTTGAAAATTGGCCTAAAATCAGAAGATTTATGAAGTTAAGAACTAAACAATTGGAAGACAAGGGTTATCGTGTCTTTAAAGTTGATGATGGGGATGCCATTGATCGATCTAATGCATTGACCGAGGCCACTTCTGGCAAAGCAAATATTGAGTTGATGAACTCAGTGGGATACGATGCAGCCACCATTGGTAATAATGAAGCCCTTACTACTTCGCATGATGAATTGGCGCATTTATACGATGATGCTAATTTTCCCGTTGTTTTAGATAATGTAATTGACGAAAGAACTGGGCAACTTCCAAGTTGGGCAATTCCATATCGTGACTTTCTTTTAAAGAACAATGTTAGAGTTCGTTTTATGGGATTAACTGCTCCTTATCCGACTTATCAGTACATGGATTGGAATTCTCTTCCCATCAAAAGTACAATTGAACGTTGCTTGACAGCTTGGAAGGGTCAATATGATGTTTTGATCTTACTTTCTCATTTAGGGATTAATAATGATCGAAGAATTGCAAAAGCCTTTCCTGAAATTAACGTTATTGTTGGTGGTCATACCCATCATCTGTTAGTTCATGGTGAGAAGGTTAATCAAACCATGTTGACTGCTGCTGAAAAGTGGGGTCATTATGTCGGTGAAATTACGTTTGATGTCAATGATGATAAACAAGTCGAAAATATGAAAGCCCGGGTTTACAAAACTTCTGAAATGAAAGCTGATGTGAAAGATGCGGAAGAAATTGAACATCTCGAAGATCGTGGTGAAGGAATTTTAGCAAGTCAACGAGTCGCTGATATTCCTCATACGATGACTACTTCTTTAACGGATGACAATGAATTAGTCGACTTGGGACTTAAAGCGATTGAGAAAAAGGCCGGTACAACGGCTGCCGTTTTGAACACTGGTTTGTTTTTAGGTAACTTGGATAAGGGTGTTGTTGATAAAAATGAACTTCATAAGTTATTACCACATTCAATTCACGTTATGAAAAGTGAATTTTATGGTTATAATTTGTGGGAAGTTGTCATGGAAATGGAAAAGAACAAGGATTTTCTAGTTCGATTTGAACAAAAAGGAATGGGTTTTCGTGGGAAATACTTTGGTCGATTAATTTATGATGGAATTCGGTATGATCCTGAAAAAAAGCAACTGTTTTATCATGACGAACTTGTGGAGCCCGACAAAAAATACACAATTGCACTGATAGATCATTATAGTTTCATCCCATTTTTCCCAGCGATTAGCATTGTGGGAAAGAATGATATTTTTTATGATGAAACCCTCCGAGATGTCTTTGGTGATTATCTGGCAAAGAAATTTCCGTTAAAGGGAGAATAGTATGGATCATAATGAAATTGAGACGTTAATTGAGACCAGAAATGATGAACGAGCAGCATTAGCTGATATTAAGCAAGTGGACGAGACTACTTTAAGTGTTAATGGTCACGTATACGTGATTGAAACAAATGTTAGAAATGCTTTTGATTTGGGTGAATTTTCGAATAAATTTAACCCAATTTTGACTAGATTTGATTATATTGTTGGTGATTGGGGATACGGACAATTACGATTAAAGGGTTTTTATGGTGACTTTAGAAACGTTAGTAAAAGTTTACGTTATTCAGCAATTCCTGATTATTTGATTGAAGATACTAATTTTGGTTCCAATTACTTCATTTTGCATAATTTAGAGGCAGAGAAGGAAAAGAATTCAAGTCATAAATCTAATAGAAAAAAACAACGGTTTGGGATGAAAAATAAAAAATCCAAATCGGCTGGTAGTCATAATTCAGCTAAAAAACAACAAAAGAAGAGTTTAAAGACAAAACACTTTAAGAGTGGTAAACGTGGCTTTACCATTAGGCAGAAATAAGTGAGGATTAAATGAAGAAGTATAAGGGATACTTAATTGATCTAGACGGGACCGTTTACCAAGGAAAGAAAAGAATTCCTGCAGCCAAACGATTTATTGAAAGGCTCCAGCAAAATCACATTCCCTTTTTGTTTGTGACGAATAATTCAACGAAGATGCCAAGTGAAGTTGTTGATAATTTGGCGAATAATCATGATATTGATGTAGAAGACAAGAACGTCTATACTTCTGGAATTGCAACGGCTGCCTATGTTAATGATGACGCTAAAGCTAATAACAGAACAAAGTCAGCGTATGTAATTGGTGAAAATGGCTTAAAAGAAGCCATGGAAGCACAGGGTTTTAATGTTTTCACGGATGATCCTGAATACGTAGTAGTTGGACTTGATCGTGATTTAACCTATCAAAAATTGTCACGGGCAGTTCTTGGAATCGCTCATGGAGCTAAATTCGTGGGAACGAACCCAGATGCTAGAATTCCAAGTGAGAATGGAATGTTACCAAGTGCGGGATCAATTATTGACTCAGTTCGTTATGCGTCGGGAGTTGATCCTATCATGATTGGAAAGCCACAGACTTTAATTGTGGAAAAAGCTCTGAAACAGTTAGGTTTAAAGAAGTCGGAAGTGATTATGGTAGGAGATAATTATGATACTGACATCATGGCGGGAATTAACGATGGAATGGATACTTTAATTACTTATACGGGAGTTTCCACCAAGAAACAGGTTGAGAAACGGGATGTTCAACCCACTTATGAGGTTAATAGTCTAGATGAATGGAATGTTTTATAGTCTAAAGGATATTGGAGTATTTATCCTAATCCTACTTTTTTTGATCACGTTTTCGGTCTTTTTTATTATTAATGCCAGTTGGTTGTATTACGTGACGATAGCGTTCATGGGATTAGCGGTTAAGTTTCATGTTTCAAACGGATTATTAATGGAAAATTTTCATAGGATGACTAATTTTATTCAAAATCCATTTACGAGTGTGCTAAAACTTAATCAGTTTCCCATTTCATCAAATGGAATGGTTCATTTTGAAAATGTCAGAACGTTAACGTTAGTTAATAATTTAGTTTTATTGATTACATTTATCAGTTTACTTATCATCATGTTTCGATTTAACTATTTTAAAAAAATGTGGAAATTACAGTCACTTTCAGAAGTGACAATGTTAATGACGGGTGTTTTAGCACTGTTTTGTGTTTTGGATTTCCAAGATGTATTCATATATTTCCATGAAGTATTGTTTAAAAATCAAGACTGGATTTTTAATCCAAAAAAAGATCCGATAATTAATGTATTACCGGATCAATACTTTTTGATGTGTTTTGCACTGTTCTTTTTACTGGTTATTGTTGGCTTGATAATAGTAGCCATAATTGGTAAAAGGGAATTAAAAAAAGAATCTTTCTAGCAGATTAAATTCTGGAAGAAAGATTCTTTTTATTTTGGTGTTGAAACCTTGCTTTTTAGATAGCCAACTAAAGCGGGGATCAATGAGATGATAATGATCAAAATGATTACAAGTGAGAAGTGAGCCTGAACAAATGGGATGTTTCCGAAAAAGTATCCTGCTCCACAGCAAATTAATACCCAACAGATACAAGCGACTAAATTATATTTTAGAAACTTTTTGTAACTGAAGTCTGTTCCAGCTGCCACAAAGGGAGCAAATGTTCTAATAATTGGCATGAATCGTGCCAAGAAGATTGCAATTGCGCCGTATTTATTGAAGAACTCTCGTGCTCTTTTTAAGTCCCTTTCCTTAATGAATTTGCCGAAGAATTGATGTTCAATTAAAGCATTGCCAACTTTTCTTCCAATAAAGAAGTTTAATGAGTCTCCAGCTGCTGATGCAACAAAGAAGGTAAGAATGAAGATCCAAATGCTAAGACTATAATTTGAATTGGCTGATAGGGCTGCCGCAGCAAATAAAAGAGAGTCACCAGGGAGAAATGGTAGAATAACAGCACCCGTTTCAATGAATATAATTATAAACAAAATCAGGTATGTCCAATCTCCAAACATGTTTACAATGGTAATGAGATGCTTATCAATGTGAAGTACGAAATCAATTAAAAATTTAAAAAAATCCATATTTTTCCTCTTTTGATATATGTTTTTAACTATTTAAGTGTATCAATAAAATGTATTTTTTTGAATTTAATTTTGCTTTATTTAAATTATTTTTGATTTATTTAAAAAAAGTGTTGACGATTAAGGTTATAGATAGTATAGTATTAATTGTCGCCAAGAGCGGCATATCAATTTGGTTAAAATTAGTCAAACTTTTCTATTGACATTAATTTAACCACATGGTATATTAATATATGCGGCGTTGAGATGAAACGAAAGCCGTTATTAGTAAGAGTAGATCTTTGAAAACTGAACAAGATTTTGATTACAAGTGTAAGGTAGTTTTAAGTGTACAAGCTTAAA
>NZ_JOJZ01000011.1:0-225 GCF_000814735.1 Fructilactobacillus fructivorans | reverse complement strand
TTAAAAACCTTCGGTTTAATTTATTCTTACAAGTTTTACCAACATGACCTTTATAAGAATTATATCTTCGTTTTTTTTTGGTAAACGCCGTTGATAATAGACCTAGTTCATTCATTAAGCGTAATACGCGTTTATGATTAATTTGATGGCCTAAATTCTTTAAAGCTAACGTTACTCGTCGATAACCATAATTTGGGTGACATTGTTTAATTTTCGTGATAGCTT
>NZ_JOJZ01000005.1:0-1166 GCF_000814735.1 Fructilactobacillus fructivorans | reverse complement strand
TTTGTGATGGCCAGTCTTGGAACGGCAACTGGTGAAATTCTGGCCCGTTTATTTGAAATGGCTACTAAAAAGAACCTACCAGTGATCGTCTTCACCGCATCGGGAGGCGCCCGAATGCAAGAAGGCATTCATTCCTTGATGCAGATGGCTAAGGTCTCTGAAGCCGTGGCTGAACACAGTAAGGCTGGATTGCTTTACATTAGTGTTTTAGGCGATCCAACTACTGGGGGCGTGACGGCCAGCTTTGCGATGCAAGGAGACATTTTATTGTCAGAACCACACGCGCTGATTGGTTTTGCGGGTCGTCGTGTGATTGAAAAGACGATTCAGCAACGACCGCCCAAAGATTTCCAACGATCCGAAACATTACTTAAAAATGGTTTTCTTGATGACATAGTTAAACGTTCAGAGTTAAAGCCAACTTTAAGTAAGCTACTAAAGTGGCATGAGGTAGGTGATCTTAATGGCTAAAAAAACTGCCTGGGACAAGGTCTTGGCTGCGAGAGCAGCCAAAAAAATTGGAGTTGATGATCTTATCAATGGAATTACTGATGACTTCATGGAGCTTCATGGAGATCGGGCCTACGGTGACGATCCGGCTGTTTATGGTGGAATTGGCACGATGGATAACATTCCCACTACGTTTGTGGGAATCCGAAAGGGTGCTGACCTGAACACCAACATCGAGCGGCACTTTGGTTCTGCGGAACCAGATGGTTATCGCAAGGCGCTGCGCTTGATGAAACAAGCCGAAAAGTTTGACCGCCCCATCGTCACGTTGATTAACACTCCGGGAGCTTATCCGGGAGTCGATGCCGAGTATCACGGAATTGGTTATACGATTGCCCAGCTGATCTTACAGGGGATGCAACTAACCGTTCCCTATATCAGTGTCATCGTCGGTGAAGGTGGCAGTGGTGGTGCGCTAGCCCTGGCCGTGGGTGATTGCGTTTGGGCCTTTGAAGACAGTATCTATTCGGTGCTTTCCCCCGAGGGTTACGCCACCATCTTGTGGAAAGATCCCAGTCGGATGAAGGAAGCCGCTTCGGTCATGAAATTAACTCCTGATGAATTACTATCGGAGGGAATTATTGATCGAATTATTCCTGAAGTGAATACCGCCGACGGCTTTGAACGGTTTCGTGGTGATTTGGTTAAAAAAATCA
>NZ_JOJZ01000015.1:0-1779 GCF_000814735.1 Fructilactobacillus fructivorans | reverse complement strand
ACTTTGTTCTTTGAAAACTAGATAATATTATTTTCTGTATTAATTATATTTTAATTATAATTTTAACCGAGAAATAACCACTACGTTATTTGAGTTTTTTAAAATAGTTTAAATCGCAAATACTCAATAACTTACATCACGAAGTGATGCAGGTTAAGTTATTAAGGGCGCATGGTGAATGCCTTGGTACTAGGAGCCGATGAAGGACGGAACTAACACCGATATGCTTCGGGGAGCTGTACGTAAGCTTTGATCCGGAGATTTCCGAATGGGGAAACCCAATCATCTTAGTCGATGGTTGCACGACAGTGAATTCATAGCTGTCGTGCGGTAAACGCGGGGAACTGAAACATCTAAGTACCCGCAGGAGTAGAAAAAAATTTCGATTCCCTAAGTAGCGGCGAGCGAACGGGGAACAGCCCAAACCGACCAGTTTACTGGTCGGGGTTGTAGGACTGAACATTTGAGTTACAAAAGAATCTGATAGTCGAATCAGTTGGGAAGCTGAGCCATAGATGGTGATAGCCCAGTAGACGAAATCAGATTCCCTCAGTTCAGGATCCTGAGTACGGCGACACACGTGAAACGTCGTCGGAAGCCGGGAGGACCATCTCCCAAGGCTAAATACTACCTAGTGACCGATAGTGAACCAGTACCGTGAGGGAAAGGTGAAAAGCACCCCGGAAGGGGAGTGAAATAGTTCCTGCAACCATGTGCCTACAAGCAGTTAGAGCCCATTTAAGGGTGATAGCGTGCCTCTTGTAGAATGAACCGGCGAGTTATAGTTGCATGCAAGGTTAAGCTGAAAAAGCGGAGCCGAAGCGAAAGCGAGTCTGAATAGGGCGTTGAAGTATGTTGCCATAGACCCGAAACCAGGTGATCTATCCATGTCCAGGATGAAAGTGCGGTAATACGCACCGGAGGTCCGAACCCGTGTACGTTGAAAAGTGCTGGGATGAGGTGTGGATAGCGGTGAAATTCCAAACGAACTTGGAGATAGCTGGTTCTCTCCGAAATAGCTTTAGGGTTAGCCTCGGATTTAGAATCATGGAGGTAGAGCCACTGTTTGGACAAGGGGTCCGTCTTGGATTACTAAGTTCAGATAAACTCCGAATACCATTGATTTATATCCGGGAGTCAGACGATGAGTGATAAGATCCATCGTCGAAAGGGGAACAGCCCAGACCACCAGTTAAGGTCCCTAAATATATGCTAAGTGGAAAAGGCGGTGGAGTTGCATAGACAACTAGGATGTTGGCTCAGAAGCAGCCACCATTTAAAGAGTGCGTAATAGCTCACTAGTCGAGTGATTCTGCGCCGAAAATTTACCGGGGCTAAGCATATTACCGAGACTGTGGACGCGACTTTGTCGCGTGATAGGAGAGCGTTCTAAGGGCAACGAAGCTAGACCGTAAGGACTAGTGGAGCGCTTAGAAGTGAGAATGCCGGTATGAGTAGCGAAAAATCAGTGAGAATCTGATTCACCGAATGACTAAGGTTTCCTGGGGAAGGCTCGTCCACCCAGGGTTAGTCGGGACCTAAGTCGAGGCCGAGAGGCGTAGACGATGGATAACAGGTTGAGATTCCTGTACTAGTTATTAACGTTTGAGTGATGGAGGAACGCAGAAGGCTAAGTTGTGCATCCTGATGGATATGGATGTTCAAGTCGTAAGTCAGGTCAAGAGAGAAATGCTTTTGATCGCGTTGACAAGCGACGATGAGGACCGAAATTATAGTAGGGAAGCAACTGATGTCACGCTGCCGAGAAAAGCTTCTAGC
>NZ_JOJZ01000016.1:0-15200 GCF_000814735.1 Fructilactobacillus fructivorans | reverse complement strand
TAATTTGTAACTAAATTTCGTCATAATAAAACCCCTTAAGTTGATTTTCTTGTCCAACTTAAGGGGTTCATATCAATCTTGCTTTTTTACTTTAATAGTTTTTTGGTTGCTTCGTTAATAGTATATCCAATTGACAGTTTTGCTCCCGATTCGAGCGATCGGTCTTTCTTATAATCATAAACACCAAGTTGCTTGAATGGAAAAGAAGCTTGCATAACCGTAAAATGAGTCGATGAATCAATCTTAGGGACTTCTTTTTTAATCTTTTCAATATTTAGATGTCCAGTAGCCATTCTAACCAAAACACCAATCCAATTAATTCCTGTAGACATATTTAAAAGAACCGTCTCAGTAATTCGAAGTGGTCTTACTCCAGTAATCTTAATTTGGTCCTGATCCTTATAAAAAAGTACTTGAACTAGGCCGTGAATGTTTTGGTTTTTAACGGCTACTTTTGCTTTTTGCACCAAGCTATCAATGTTCAAGGCATCTTTTCCGTAAGGAACGTAGTAGTCAGTTTGTAGATTAATATCATCACTGCCGTCTTCTGATTTAAATCCAACTGTTGAAATTGGAATAATTTGATCATCAGTTACCAGAAGATCAAAAGCAAAATCAACGTGAGATCTATACCAGACTGCGTTTTTTTGATTTGGTGGTAAAATAACTAAATTAATTTCAGCATATTTACTAAGTTCGCGAATCAAGAAATGGCGATTTCCAGGCAAAAAAACATACTTTGGTTTCTCGGTCTGGATCACATCTAAAATCTCACCTAGTTGAATGGGTTCAATATATTGTTTATCACTCATCATTGGAGCTAATGAAGCTGAATTAGGATTATTATTTAGGATTACGGTATTAAAACCAATCTTTTTTAATTGGATCAATAACTCACTCGTATAAAAATCAGAAGCAACGTTTGGTCCAATCTTATTTCGACCCTTACCAATAACAAGAGCTGTCTTATTTCCAATTTGATTCGATTCGTTATCGATTTCATAACTGGCATAAAAGGAATTAATTTGTTCTGGGAATTCCCCTGCCGTTGGCTCGATCATTTTGTAAGTCTTGTAAGAATCTTTTCTTCGCAACTTATCAATGTTAATGTGCCAAATTGATGACAGCATGCCATCACCAAATCCCATTTCATGTGCAAGGCGAAATGCTTTTGGATCATTTTGATGTTGAAGAATATAAGAGCGGCTTTGATCAATGCTGGCCATCACAATGAAGAAAAATCGATCTATTTTAGTCAATTCATGTAAATCTTCTACCGTGTAATGTCGTGAAAGTGCTTCAAATAAAATGGGAAGCTGAATGTCAGTGGGATGAATTAATTGGGAAATTAATTCATCTTCAGATAATTCAGAATAACTAGGTAGAACATCTTTTGGACTAGACTGCGAGCTTCTAATTCCCTTTAATAACGCTGCCTCACAACTTCGTCCTACCCCAATTACTGATCCGATTGATTTAGTTTTCGTCCCAAGTCGTGCATCTGCTTCAGGTAATTGTTCAAATGGCCAAATTGGGATTTTAACGGTAATATGATCACTTATTGGTTGTAAAATTGAAGTAAATTTGTGAAAACGTTCTGGTAACTTTACTTTCATAATTGGATAATTTAACAATAATTGTGACGTTACTAATGCCACTGGATACCCGGTTGACCTAGCTGCTAGTGTCGTACTCATGTTAAAGCTTGGATTTACTTTTAACACAAAACAATCATCGGTTTCAGCGTTAAGGGCAAATTGTACATGACAAACACCCTTAATACCCAACACATCCATGATTTCAAAAGAAATAGAACGGATCATTTGAATCTGTGTATCACTTAGAGTTTGTGATGGCGTAAAAACCACCGAATCATTTGAATTTACTCCAACCGGATTCATGTCTTCTAATGATGAAATCATCATTTTAGTCCCCATCGTGTCACGTAAGGAGACTGTTCCAATTTCCTTGTAGCCCACAATTTCTCGTTCAATTAAGCATTTACCAGATTTAGATTCATCAAAAATATTATCTGCTTCATTTGTAACTTGCTCCATATTTTGAAAAATTGAACGTTGTTGTCGGGTTTTAGGATCAAGTGGTCGAACCGAAATTGGGAAAGAAATCTTATCAATTACATTTCTTAATTCATCAAAATTACTAACGATGTAATAGTCAGGTGTTGGGATACCGTATTCTTTTAATCGCTGATTTAACCGATTCTCATTATTAAAGAGATCAATATTATCTTTATTTAATCCGATAATATCAACATTGTTCTCTTCCAATATGCCATTTTTGTTTAGACGTTGGATGACTTTTAATGCATTGACCCCACCGAAAACTGATGTAATAGCATCAACGTGTTCCGATTCAATAACATGTTTAGCATTATCAGTGTTAACTGGCTTTATATAGACGTGATCAGCATTCATTTCCTGTAAAATGACGGAATACGGATTATTATCCAATAGGAAAGTTTCAATTCCAAGCCGTTTCCAAACGTGAAGAGCTTGAAAAGCTGCTGAATCTAATTCACATTCTTGACCGATCCCAGATGGGCCAGCTCCTACTATCAATATCTTTTTTAACTTGTTTTCCATCAAGCTATCTCCCGTGTGCTGTAATACTTTCTAGAAATTCATCAAACAGATCAATGCTATCAGTTGGACCGCTAGAACCGTCTGGCGAGAATTGAACAGAAAAAGCCGGATAATCACGATGTCTAATTCCTTGAACAGTTCCATTTATCAAATCTATGTATGTCACAATTAGTTTTGAGGTATCAATAGAATCAGGGTCAACCGCGTAATCTTGAGCTTGATTAGCATAGATAATTTGATTAGTGATAATTTTCTTAATGGGATGATTACTTCCATGATGACCTAACTTCATTCGATAAACACTAGCACCATTAGCCATGGCAAGTAACTCATGCCCTAATCCCATACCAAAAACAGGTAGCGCATGTTCCAGCTGATTAATGGTGGTTAGAACGCTATCATCAATTTCGTGAGGAGAACCAGGTCCTGTAGATAAAATAATCCCCTCTGGATCAAGATCGATGATTTCTTGGTAAGCAGTATCGAAGGGTAAAACAATCACATTACAATCTCTTTGAGCAAGTTGTCTAACAATGCCTTCTTTTAATCCAAAATCCAAGATGGCTACTGTTTTACCATTTCCTGGTACTAAGTATGGTTTAGGAGTGGCAACTTGTTGAATTTGTTGATTACTTAAAACTGCTGCATTCAATTGATCAAATGCATGCTCATCGTTGACATCAACCAAACTTGCCTTAGCAATATCATGCTTCATAATGTATTTTAATAAGTACCGGGTATCAATGTCAGTAATTCCAGGAATATTCCGCTGCGTTAAAAACGAATCTAAAGAAATCTTTTTTAGATAACTTGTTGAAATATCTTCACTATGATGAATTACGATTCCTTTTGCTGAAGTTAAAATAGATTCATAGTTCTTCCGATTAATTCCAATATTGCCTACTGAGGGTTGCGAAAAGGCTACTATTTGATTGTGATAAATCGGATCCGTAATTGATTCTTGATAACCATTTAGATTGGTATTCATCACGATTTCACCTGTGACGGTTGATTCCGCCCCAATTGATTTTCCTACAAATGAAGTTCCATCATTTAAGATTAAATATCTTTTAGTCATAATCAAACCTCTTCAGATCTGCTTTACTTATTAGAGACGATTTCAACCGAATCGCGATCATCAATCTCAGAAACCAAAACGTTGACTTTTTCGTCTTTTGAACTAGGAATATTCTTCCCCACAAAATCAGCACGAATCGGTAATTCCCGATGACCACGATCAACTAATACGGCGAGTCCAATTCGCTTTGGTCGCCCCATTTCATTGATTGCACCTAACGCTGCTCGCACCGTTCTGCCAGTATATAAAACGTCGTCAACCAAAATGACGTTTTTATTGTTAACATCTACTTTACTATCATTAACCGGTTCTGAATTTGGCTTTTTATTTTTTAAATCATCACGGTATTTAGTAACATCAAGTTCAACAACGGGAACTTCAGCATTTTCGAGTTTTTCAAGTCGCTTAGCAATTCTTTTTGCTAAATAAACGCCACGTGTCTTAATTCCAACAAGAACTAAATCATTAATTCCCTTGTTTTTCTCAATAATTTCGTAGGTAATTCGCGTTAAAGCACGCTGCATTGCCATACCGTCAACTACGACTTTTTCTTTTGCCATAATTTTCACTCCTTATTCAACATCAGGATATTCTTTTCTCAATTGCTCAATTGTTTTTAAAAAGATTGAAGGTGCTGGAACCTTAAAATCTAGTTCCTCACCAGTAGTGGGATGTTTAAAGCCTAATTCTGCAGCATGCAAAAACTGACCATTTCCCTTAATTGTTTTCTTTGGACCATATAATGGATCACCCACAAGGGGATGACCGATATACTTCATGTGAACCCTAATTTGATGAGTTCTTCCCGTTTCTAATTGACATTCCACAAGCGTGTACTTACCGCCAAAGCGCTCTAGAACATGAAAATGAGTTATAGCTGGCCTTCCTCCAGCAATAACAGCCTGCTTTTTGCGATCCTTTGTTGATCTTCCAATGGGAGCGTCAATTGTCCCACGACTTTCTTTAATATTACCATGAACTAATGCAAGATATTTTCTTCGGTTCGTTTTTTCCTTTAGTTGCTTCGATAATGATTTATGGGCAACATCAGTTTTTGCTACCATTAGTAACCCAGAAGTATCCTTATCAATTCGATGAACAATTCCAGGACGAACTGTTCCATTAATGGATGAAAGTTTTGTATGATACAACAACGCATTTACTAAGGTATGATCGGGATGTCCAGGAGCTGGATGAACTACCATTCCTTGAGGTTTATTAACCACGATAACTTGGTCATCTTCATAAACAATATCTAATGGAATATCTTGTGGAGTTAAATCTAATGGTTTTGGTTCAGGAATTGCAATTTGAATTAAATCACCAATTTTTGATTTATACTTTGGTTTTTCCTTCTTTTCATTAACCAAAATTAAGTGTTCTTTGATGAGTTCATTGGCTCTGCTACGGCTTAAGTCTTCATAATGATCCGCAACTAGTTTATCTAGTCTTTCATTCTTTCTTGTAACTTCAAATTCTCTATTCTGCATGTTTTTCACTTTCAGGTTTTGCCAATAAAATAACTAAAAATAACACAATTACTCCAATCGTTACACATGAATCAGCAACGTTAAAAATAGGAAAATTAATAAAATCTAACTGAATCATGTCAGTAACGGAGCCCACCAAAAAACGATCCAATAGATTCCCAATGGTTCCTGCTAGCATTAACGTTAAACCAATTAGATAACCAGTATGGTTTCTTTCAAAGTAAATGAAAAACAAAAAAACGAAGACAGCAATAACTGCAATGATCTCAAAAATAAATGATTTTCCTGAAAGAAAACTCCAGGCTGCTCCAGTATTATTAATGTTAGTGAGCGAAAGAATCCCAGGAATTACTGAAATGTCTCTTCCTGTTGGAATATTTAAACGAATCCATGACTTTGAAACCTGATCAAGGGTAAGTAAAAGGACAAACAGTAAAGCAGTAAGGATCCAAATTAAGATTCTATTTTTAGAATAAGCCGGTGATTTTTTCATTTTTATCAATATCCATTCCAATGGCAGCGGGATGTTTTGGTAAACCAGGCATAGTAATAACTTTTCCAGCCATGGCAACAATATATCCAGCACCTAATTTAGGCAATAATTCGGTAATATGCAAGGTAAATCCACTTGGATCACCAAGTTTTTTGGGATCATCAGACAAAGAGTATTGAGTTTTGGAAATACAAATTGGGAGTTTATCCCATCCATTTTTTTGAATTTCCTTCAATTGTCCTTTTGCTTTTGACGATAAGGCCACGTCACCAGCGCCATAAATTTTTTTAGCAACTTTATTTATTTTATCTGTCAAATTATCTTCATTACTGTAAACTCGCTTAAGTGAATCATCATTATCAACCAATTTGATTAATTTTTGTGCTAAATCAATTGAACCTTTGCCACCTGCAATAAATGATTTACTAATTCCATGTTCAACCCCTAAATCTTCCAAATGACGATTTAACCATTGAATTTCTTCACGTGAGTCATCATTAAATTGGTTTATGGCAACGATTACAGGCTTGTTAAAGGATTTCATAGCTCGAATGTGATGATCCAAATTTTTGACTCCCTTTTTTAAAGCGTCAACATCTGGGCTTGATAACTCTGATTTGGCTAATCCACCATTAAACTTTAGTGCTCTAATTGAAGCTACGACTACCACCACACTTGGATCAACATTTAAATGTGGTGAAACCAGATCCATGAATTTTTCTCCACCAAGATCTGATCCGAACCCAGCCTCAGTTAAGGTATAATCAGCAACCTTCATAGCTGTATTAGTAGCTTGAACACTGTTACAACCCATTGCTAAATTGGCGAAAGGTCCTCCATGAATAAAGGCAGGAGTATGTTCTAAGGTTTGAACTAAATTAGGGTTAATGGCGTCCTTTAAGATAATGGTTAACGCACTCTCAGCCCCCAGGTCAGAAACGAAAACAGGCTTATTTTCATAAGTATATCCAATTAAAATATTCTTAATTCGATATTTTAAGTCGTTTAAATCAGTTGATAAACATAAAATTGCCATTAATTCACTGGCAGCAGTAATTTCAAAATGTTCTTCTCGTGGAACTCCTGACTTTGAACCACCTAGGCCAATTACCATATTACGCAATTCGCGATCATTAACATCCATGGCTCGATGCCATTGAATTTTGCGCGGATCAAGGTTTAATTTATTTCCTTGGTAAATCGAATTATCAATTAAGGCAGCCAACGTGTTGTTAGCTGAGGTTAGAGCATGAATATCGCCAGTAAAATTAAGGTTGATGTTAACCATGGGTTCAACTTGAGCGAATCCACCGCCAGCTGCTCCACCTTTCATTCCCATTACGGGACCCATTGAGGGTTCACGTAATGCAATTGCAACCTTCTTGTTTAATTGATTTAATGCATCACCAAGTCCAATTAAGACCGTGGATTTTCCTTCCCCTGCAGGAGTTGGATTAATTGCTGTTACAAGGATTAACTTTTTCTTGGTATCTTGGTCAGGAGTATCACTTGAAACTTTGGCCATGTATTTCCCATAGGGATTTACCTTACTCTCTGGGATGGAAAGCTTACTAGCAATTGATTGAATTGGCTTTAATTTACTCTCTTGTGATATTTCAATATCTGTCTTCATTAAATCACCCTCTATTAGCATGCTATTTATTGTTTAATGCTTCGCTCAGTTCGATTGTTGAATTATTAGGAAGAACAAATGTATATTTCTTATTTTTGTAATTAAAAGATAGCTGAAATCTTTTTAATTGAACGTTACTAATATCTTTGATATTCATTTTAATTCCTCGGGGATGAAATACACTTCGTAATGTCAAAGTATCTCCTACTAAGATTAATTTTCTAAAATGAATTTGAATCCATGATAATAAAATAAAAGCAATGAAAAAGCCCAACGTAATCTCTTGAAAATGAGTTATTTCAAGCCAAATAATAACTCCGATCAATAAAACAATAAGAGTCCAACTCCAGCAGATGATACTAGTAGTAATATTTGGCTGATACAAAAACTTTCTCTTTTGAGTTATCATAATTTAAACCTCTTTAAATGAATGGAGTAATTAACTCATGTATAAATTATATTCAGATGCAGCAATTAAGCCTCAAAGTCACCAATGTGGGATTGGAATTTTAATCGTTCATAAACAAGAACAATTACAAATTAAGAAACAATGTAAAGCAAAAGACAATCACGTTGGCGAATTTAAAGCCTGTATTGAAGCTTTAAAAGACCTTCAACATCATTTAAGACATTCCGGTAAGATACCAAGAAACGTAACCGTATTATACTACACTGATAGTTCAATTTTGAGTGACAGTATTAATAAACAGTATGCAAAACACTATCAAAAATATATTGATCAAATTATTGAATTAGAAAGCCATTTTGCGTTTGTTTTAACTAAATGGATTCCTGATAATCAAAACATGGGTGCTCATGAATTAGCATTTCAGGCTCTTCATTCTAGCTGATGTAGTTAGAAATAGGCTTTTCATACATCTTCCAATCAGGATGACCACCAAAAATAGCCGATCCCGCTAATAATTTACCAATCATAGGACCAGTGGTTAGTCCCGAGGAACCTAGTCCACTTCCAATCAATACATTATCATGATTAGGAACAATTCCAAAAAACGGAGCAAAATCATTAGTGTAAGCCCTCGTTCCAACTTTACTCAGTATAATATCAGTTGGGGTTAATCCTGAGACCAAATTTTGAGCCGAATCGATTAACTGGTTGTCAACGCTTG
Organism: Fructilactobacillus fructivorans; assembly: GCF_000814735.1. NCBI lineage: Bacteria > Bacillati > Bacillota > Bacilli > Lactobacillales > Lactobacillaceae > Fructilactobacillus > Fructilactobacillus fructivorans. The sequence goes on along the minus strand of NZ_JOJZ01000016.1, from coordinate 6,773 downwards.
CTTCTTTGCTTAAATCAAATTCTTTATTATCATCATGAGTGGCCCCAACAATTAGTTTTCCATGTCCTAGTGGGATAAAATCATATTCTCCCTCAGGCATCATCACTGGCATGTTTTCATGAGTGGGAAAATCAGGAACTTTGAGTTCAACTAATTGTCCCTTTTGTGGTCTCACATGAACTTTTACATTCAAAGGTTGCATTGTTTCCTTGACCCATGCTCCTGTAGCAACAATAATTCGGTCAAACTCAAATGATTGCTCTTTAAAAGAAATGGTATGATCATTAATTAGTCTTGCTCTTCCATCATGAACCGTAAGATTATTTTTTTTCGCAATTGAAATGAGATGTTGACAAAAGAGTGCACCATTAATCCGACTTCCTCCTGATACCAAAACACCAGACTTCGGGTTGGTTAGAATTGGAATTTGAGATTGAACCGCTTTCCGATCTAATTTTTGGATCTTGCCCATCTCTGGAGTAACTTGGGTTCGTTCTTTGGCAAAAAGATATAATTCATCTAAATTACTTTCGTTTTCTCTTGTAATAATTGTTCCGCAATGGTCAAAAATTTCCGAATTCATATGAGTGGCATTAGCAATTTCAGGAATCAATTTAGCTCCAGCCTTTGCTAAGTTATACCATTGCTTATTTCTACGTTTCGACAACCATGGAGATATAATTCCAGAGGCTGCTTTAGTAGCTTGACCGTAACTATCATCAAACATTACCACGTCACGTTCGTCAGCATTTGGCATTTGACTCAAATAATATGCAGCAGTAGAACCAACGATTCCGCCACCGATAATCGCAATTCGTTTTCTCAATTACTTTTTCCCTTTCTTATTGAAATTTTGTTCAGCCCAGTACTGGAAATAATCTGTTCTGATTCTTCCATTATATAATTTACGTCTCTTAGTAGCTTTCTTACCATATTCTTTTTCAAAGTTCAAATCACTGGTTAGATAGTACTTAGACCAAGTCTTCATTGGAATGAAGACTTTTCCCATTTCATGGTAGAGTTGGGCGACTTCTTTTGAGTCTCCCATTCTTTGTCCATAAGGTGGATTAGTTACAAGCACACCATCTTGTTTATCAGTATGAAAATCTTGAACTGCAACCTGTTTGAACTGGATATCATGAAGTAGACCAGCTTCTTCTGCATTTACTTTGGCATAATTAACCATCTGCTCATTAACATCGGAGGCCATGATATCAAATTGAGAATCATAGTCAGCTTTGGCATCCGCTTCAGCACGAATTTTTTTAACAAGTTCAGGATCGACCCAATCCCAGTCTTCAAAAACAAATTCGCGATTGTATCCGGGAGCTATATTTCTAGCAATTAATGCTGCCTCAATTGGGATGGTACCAGAACCACACATTGGATCAAGAAACGGCATTTCTTCTGGGTGCCAGTTGGTTAAGAGAATTAGTGCGGCAGCCATGTTTTCTTTTAAAGGAGCTTCTCCCTTGGCAACTCGATAACCACGTTTAAATAAACTTGGACCTGTAGTATCTAGGGTGTCCATAACCTCATCTTTATTTACACGAACTTCTAATGGATACAATGATCCTGATTCAGGAAGTCGGGTTCTTCGATGATAAAACTTGCTAATCTTTTCGACAATGGCCTTCTTAGTAATGGCTTGAATATCAGGAACACTGTGTAAAGAAGACTTTTGGGAACGACCTTCGACGGGGAACTTCCCGTCCATTGGAATTAAGTCTTCCCAATCTAAACTTTTAGTTTTTTCAAACAACTCATCAAAAGTAGTCGCCCTAAAACGACCCACGATAATTTTAATTCGATCGGCCGTTCTTAACCATAGATTCGTTCTAATAATATCGGAAACGGTTCCTGTAAATAGAACCATTCCGTTTCTGACTTCGGGTTTATATCCTAAGTCTCGTAATTCATCGCCAACTAGTCCTTCTAGCCCAGCTGAACATGTTGCCATTAAATTAAATTTTTTCATTTTATTCATTCCCTTTTTATATAAAAAAAGAGTGGGAAAATCCCACTCAACCTGAAAAACGGTACAGGCCCCTGTAAGCCATGTTTTGTGCTTAACCACAACTTCAGGACAAAGTGATTAAGTAGTAATCATCTATCTCAAGAACATAATGTTCTTCCCCCACACTTGGTTCAATTTCCGTGTGTGAAGCTCCCCTACCAAAGTTTGGGTTTCCCGCTCGCGGGGTTTACTGCGTTCCAATAATTTGATTTCTCAAATTAGTCGTTTCTGTGGCACTTTATGAAATACTAAAGCATAGTAACAATAACCTTAGCTCGTTCTTTCGCCGTAATCAACTTAATGATTCCTCGGCTTATTTTTTCACCGAGCACGAACACTACAAGCATCTCAGCTTGTGCGAGAGTGGACTTTCCTCAGCCAACATTCATTGACCGCGATTACTCAGGACCTGTACCAAGTATTTAAAATCTATTGGAATTATCTGAATCCTCACCGTAAACACGACGTTCCAGACTAGATAAACGTTTTAAGATATCCATGTCAGTAGGATTCTGACTTTGAGTCGGCTGACTTGAAGGTTGTGCTTTAGGTGCTTCTTCTTGTTTAACCGGCTCATTATTTGTTTCTTCAGGTGCACGTTGCTTTTGAGAGCTTGGACGTTCCACAGGACGTTGTGTACTCTGTGCACTAGAACCTATTGATACTTGGCGTGTTAACTCATCAACTTTTAACTTAAGATCTTGATTTTCTTGATCTAATTGATCAATCTCACGTTGAAAAGTTTCATAGTCTTTAATGATACTATCTAAAAAAGTATCAACTTCTGCAGGATCATATCCCCGCATTTTCTGCTTAAATTCTTTTTGTAGAATTTGTTTTGGAGTAAAATTAATATTTTCCATTAATACACACCTCACCAATCATTTCCGCATACTTATATTTTAACAGAATTAAAACTAAAAGTCATCATTTAAATTGCGTTCGTAATCATCCGCAATATCTTGTAACTGATCAAAATCAATTAGCTGCAATGGATAAGCATGGTTTTGTTGAAATTGTTGAATTGCCTGATAATCATACTTAGTTTTACCTTCATTTTCTGGATCATACACCAATAAAGCTTGATCTGTGTGTGTTAACATAAATCGTTGATAATTTTTTAATTGTTTGGGTGAATCGTATGGATGGTTACTTACTGAATCAGAAAAGTCTGATTTAGTAATGGCTTGGTGCAATTTTGCTTGATTATCTTCATTCCAATTTGACCCAAACTTTTTAAATGGTAGCATTACTGCTAACTGGAACTCATGGGGATATTTTTGCTGTAATTCTTTAGCAACCTCAACTGTCCACTGTTCAATGCCAAGTTGACCCCCAGTAATAATCCAATCACAGCCACTCTCAATTAATTGAGAAAGCTGATCCGATAATGCTTGTTTGATAATTTTTAGCTTTGGATCATCATTTTGAAATATTCCTAGTTCATAACTTCGATATCCTGATACCCAAACGCGACTCATTTCTTGTCACCCTTCAATATTTATTTCTACAAATTACTTACTATTGCTATAATATATTACGTATATGTTAACATGATTGATCTAATATAATGGATTGAGGCCATAAAATGAATTTCCACTATCCAAATGGTAGTTCTTTCAAGAATACCAACAAATCAAAACAACTTAATCTTTCGAAGAATTCCTCCATTAATTATGGAGATCGTGGGATGTCACTTGAAGCAGAATTAAACCAAAGTAATGAATACTATTTAGATGAAGATATTGCGGTTGTACATAAAAAACCAACTCCAATTCAAATTGTTAATGTTGATTACCCCAAGCGAAGTGCCGCTGTAATTAAAGAAGCATATTTTCAACACGCTTCCACTACTGATTACAATGGAGTTTATCGTGGTAAGTACATTGACTTTGATGCCAAGGAAACTACTAGTAATACATCTTTTCCCCTTAGTAATTTTCATAAGCATCAAATTGAACACATGAGGAAATGCACTCAATTAGGTGGAATTACCTTTGCAATGATAAAATTTGTTAAAAGTAATGAGCTTTTTGTCTTAGCGGGACCAAATTTATTTTATTATTGGGATCGGCAAAATAATGGTGGCAGAAAATCAATTTCTAAAAGTGAATTACAAGATAACGCATACCAAATTAAGTATCAATTTCAACCACTGATTCCATACCTCAGTGCAGTTGATCATATTATCGATGATAGGAACAACATATAAAGGAGATATCTAATGGCCGATTCAAATGAAAATGCATCCAGGGTGCAAAAGTTTCAGCATCGTAAGGGACCCCAAAAGAAAAAAATGAAGTTATGGAAAAAAATTATTTTATGGATTTTAGCCATCATTGTTGCCATGGTGATTTTTGGTGCTGGGCTTTTTACCTATTACGCTTCAAGTGCACCGAAAATATCCTATAATACCCTTTCAAGTGATAATTCAACAACGATTTATGATTCAAAGGGAAAGGTCATTTCACGTTTAGGCGCTCAAAATCGAGACTATGTAAAGCAGGATCAAATTCCTGATAATTTAAAGAATGCAATTATTTCAATTGAAGATCGACATTTCTACAAAGATCATGGAGTTGATCCAGCTAGAATTGTTGAAGCCGCCTTCTCAAATATTCGTGGTAACGGTGGCCTTCAAGGTGGGAGTACTTTAACGCAACAACTAGTTAAATTATCAGTATTTTCTACTAAAGCATCTGATCAAACAATTAAACGTAAAGCTCAGGAAGCATGGTTAGCTGTTAAGGTAGATCATGATTACAGTAAACAACAAATTCTAGAATTTTATATCAATAAAGTATATATGGGTAATAATGCCTATGGAATGCAGACTGCTTCTGATTTTTACTTTAATAAGCCATTAAACAAAATCAATCTTTCTCAGACTGCCTTCCTGGCTGGTCTCCCTCAAGCTCCTGTGCAATATAATCCATACACGAATCCTAAACTTGCTACTGATCGTCGTAACCAAGTTTTGGAAGCTATGGCTAGTAATAAAGTGATTACTAGAGAACAAGCCAATCAAGCTGAACAAACAAGTATTACAGATGGCTTAGCGAAGAAGCACACAACAAACTCTTCTCCAGATATGAAGAATGAAAAATATGCTGACGCTTATATTCAGCAAGTTGTCCAAGAATTAGATCAAAAGGGTTACAAACTAAATGCTGGTAACAAAGTTTATACCAATTTAAACATGGATGATCAAAAGCAAATGTACAATTTAGCTAATAATCCGACTTCCCCAGTTCAATTCCCTAACAACAATTTCCAAATTGGTGCAACTATGGTTAATTCTAACAATGGTAAAGTTGTTTCAATGCTAGGTTCACGAAAACAAAAAATTGCATTTGGTTTGAATCGAGCTGTTCAAACCGATCGGTCAAGTGGTTCAACCATGAAGCCATTAATGGATTATGGTCCAGCCATTGAGTATTTGAAGTGGCCAACCTATCAAGCAGTTCAAGATACACCATTTACTTATCCTGGAACCAACAAAGAATTACAAGATTTTGACAATAAACATGAAGGAACTATTACCATGAGAAAGGCACTAGTTGAATCACGTAATATTCCTGCGATCAGAACTTTACAACAAGTTGGAATTCAAAGATCCCAAGATTTCTTGTCTGGATTAGGTATGACATTCGATAAACCCCTTGAGCTTCAGAACGGGATTGGTGCATATATTTCTTCAGAACAAGAAGCAGCTGCTTATGCTGCCTTTGCTAATGGTGGTACCTACTACAAGCCATACCTTATTAATAAAGTGGTCAATGTTAACGGAGCTGAAAAGAAGTTTAGTTCCAAGGGACATCGTGCAATGTCACAAGATACTGCCTTTATGATGAATGACATGCTTAAAGGAGTTATGACATCTGCAAATGGATCAGGAACTGCTGCTAAAATCCCTGGACTTTATGAAGCTGGAAAGACTGGAACGACACAATACCCTGATGATTGGATTAAGCGAGTTCCAAATCAAGCTTCCATGGACTCATGGTTTACTGGATACACTAAGAACTTGTCCCTTTCAATTTGGACTGGATATGACCATCAATTTAAACCAGGAAATTATATTTCAGAACAACAAACCAGAATTGCTCAAACTTACTATAAGGAAATGATGTCTCAAGCCTCCGTTGGACAACCTAATATTGATTGGCAGAAGCCAGATAATGTGGTTGAGACACGGCGCGATGGTGTAAATGAGTACTATATTGAAGGACACATGGGAACTGCAGTATCTGCTAATAATAACGCTAGTCAGTCTGGACAAGCTTCCAAAAATCGTTCGGTAGTTTCCAACTCATCAAGTTCAAAGAATTCAAGTAGTTCATCATCTAATAGCAATCCAAGTAGTTCAAGTCAAACCTCATCTGGATCAAGTTCTAAAGTTGAAGAACCAAATAATCAGTCCTCTTCTGAATCGTCTTCTAGTGAGAATAATCAAAGTAGTACCAATTCAACCACTGCTACAAGTAATGATAATAACCAAAACGCTAGTTCGTCATCTAGCCAATAATTTTAAATGAATAACTGATTAAGACTCGCCGTTTCGATGGTTTGGGTCTTTTTTTGTTTTTGTTTTTGTTTTTTTTTATTAAGTTAAAGTAACTTTTAACTTTTTACTAATATTTAACCCACTTAAAAAAAAAGGAACCAAACTTTGAAGTTTTGATGTGAACCCATAAAGTTGGACACATTATATAATTTTTCTAGGCGGTTTGTTTCCGATATTGAATCGGAGATA